>JAEZZV010000161.1 GCA_023418375.1 Actinomycetes bacterium
GCACCCGGCACGTGCTCGACCTCGGCCCCCGGCAGCGCGGCGCGCAGCCCGGCCAGCGCGGTGACGACCTCGGGCGCGCGCACGTCCGACGAGCCGTGGTCGCCCGTGTTCGGCAGGTCGGCCAGGCGCCCGAGGACGGTGACACGGCGCAATCCCGCAGCGTCGAGCGGCAGCAGCGGGCGGCCGTCGACCGCCTGGTTGCGCAGCAGCACCATCGCGCGGCCGGCCACCTCCCGGGCCAGCCGGCGGTGCTCCGCCGACGCCATCACCTCCGGCCCGGGCTCCGGACCGGTGCGCCCGGCGTGGTGCCGCAGCTGTGTGGCGAGGATCCGCACGCCCGACCGCGCGACGTCCGCCCAGTCGGCGCGGCCCGCGGCGAGGTCGTCGGCGAGGTGGGCCGCCCGCTGCTGCGCGAAGGGCGCCTCCACGTCCAGGCCGGCGCGCAGCGCGGCGGCGCCGTCGCGCAGACCCCACATGAAGTCGCTGACGACGACGCCCTCGAAGCCCCAGTCGTCGCGCAGCACGCGGGTCAGGAGCTCGGCGTTCTGCCCGGCCCACTGGCCGTTCACGGAGTTGTACGCGCTCATCACGGCGAGCGCCCCGGCGTCGATCGCACGGCGGAAGTGCGGCAGGAAGAACTCGTGCAGGGTCGCCTCGTCGACGCGGACGTCCACGCTGAACCGGGCGTTCTCCATGGAGTTCAGCGCGTAGTGCTTCACGCACGCGATCGCGTGGGGCGAGACGCCGCGGGCGAGTGCGGCGCCCATCTCGCCGAGGATGACCGGCTCCTCGCCGTAGGTCTCCTGCGCCCGGCCCCAGGCGGGGTGTCGCGGCAGGTTCACGCAGACGCCGCCGAAGAACGTGCCGCCCTGGGCGCGGACCTCCGTGCCGATCGCCGTGCCGACGCGCTCCTCGAGCGTGACGTCCCAGGTCGCCCCGCGTGCCATCGACACGGGGAAGGCAGTCCCGTGCCCGGCGACGCAGCCGCGCGGCCCGTCGACGAACCGCAGGCCCGGGATGCCGAGGCGCGCCACCGCCCCCATCGGGTAGGGCCGGACGTTGTACCCGGCCGCCAGCAGGTCCCGCACGCCGGGCCAGAACGGGATGTCGCCGTCGAGGAGGCCGAGCCGCTCGCCGTCGTCGAGGGCCGCGTACAGGGCACGCGCCTCCCCCACCGGGTCCGCGCCCCCGCGCACGCGGGCCACCGCGTCGTCGAACGTCCCTGTGGCCGCGCCGCCGCCGGCCGGGTTCTCGTCCTGGGTCATCACCCGGGTCTACCACAGCCGGCCGTCGGCGCCAGGCGGGCGGGCGCCGCGTCCTCAGGCGAGACGGACGCGTTCATCCAGGCCAGGCACCACGGCGGTGTACCCGAGCTCGGCGCGGACCCGCGCGGCCAGGGCCCGCGAGCCGGACTCCTCCCCGTGCACCACGTACACCACCTCCGGGCGCCGTGGCAGCGCACGGAGCCAGTCGAGCAGCTCGCTCGCGTCGGCGTGCACGGAGAACTCCTCGTCCCGCACCACCTCGGCCTCGACCGGCACGTACCGGCCGTGGATCTTCACCTCGGCGGCGCCGTCGGCCAGCGCCCGACCGCGCGTCCCGACCGCCTGGTAGCCGGTGAGCACGACGGTGTTGCGGCGGTCGGGGAGCATGTGGCGCAGGTGGTGCACGACGCGCCCACCCGTTCCCATGCCCGACGCCGAGACGATGATGCAGGGCACCCGGGGCGCGTTGAGCGCCATGGACTCCTCGGGTGTGCGCGCGGCGCGCAGCAGGGGCAGGCGGACGAGGTCGGGGTCGACGTCGTCGCGCAGCTCGCCGCGCTGGGAGTCACGCCGGTAGATCTCGAGCGCCGCGAGCGCCATCGGGCTGTCGACGTACACCGGCAGGTGCGGGATCCGGCCCGCGGCGACCATGTCCGACAGTGCGCGCAGCACGAGCTCGGTCCGGTCGACGGCGAACGCCGGGACCAGCACGGAGCCGCCGCGCTGGACCGTCCGCCGGATCGCGTCGGCGAAGGCCTCGTGCGGCGGTCCGTCGCACTCGGGGTGCTCGCGGTCGCCGTAGGTGGACTCGACCACGACCGTCGTCGCCCCCGGCGGGTCGGCCCGCGGGCGGAGCACGGGGTGCGCGGTGCGGCCCAGGTCCCCCGAGAAGAGCGCGCTGGTGCCGTCGATCTCCAGGTGCACGCTGGCAGAGCCGAGCACGTGCCCCGCCCGGGAGGCCGTGAGCCGGATGCCGTCGGCGACGTCCACCGGCGTGTCGAAGTCCACGGTGCGGAAGAGGCGGGCCGCGCGGACGGCGTCGTCGGCCGTGTAGAGCGGCAGGGGCACCTCGTGCCGCGACCAGCCGCCTTCCCGGGCCTGCTCGGCATCCCGCTCGTTGAGGTACCCCGAGTCCTTCATGACGATCTCGGCGAGCGCGGCCGTGCCCTCCGTGGCGTACACCGGCCCGGCGAACCCGTCCCGCACGAGCGCCGGGAGGTACCCGCAGTGGTCGAGGTGGCAGTGCGTGAGCACCACGGCGTCGATGGCCGACGGCGGCACGGGGAACGGCTGCCAGTTCCGTCGCCGGAGCTCGCGTTCGCCCTGGTACAGCCCGCAGTCCACGAGGACGCGCCGCCCGGCGTGCGTGAGGAGGAAGCGCGACCCGGTGACGCTCGCCGCGCCGCCGAGGAAGCCGAGGGAGACGGTGCTGGATGTGCGGTCGCCCGATGCCGGGCCGTGGCTGCCGGTCATGCCTCCAGCGTCCTCCCACCGGCCACCGGACGGACCACCGGTCGCGGGTGATCTGCCGTGCCGTACGGTCGGCGCGTGATCGCCATCGAGCTCGCCCTGTCCCCGACGCCCGAGCGCCTCGCCGCCCGCCCCGCGCACCGCGCGATCGTCGCCGACCTGCACGCGCGCGGCGTCGTCCACGCTGCCGGGCCGTTCGCCGACGACTCCGGGGCGCTGATCCTGGTCCACGGCGACCTCGCCGCGGCCGAGGAGGTGCTCGCCTCCGACCCGTACTACCGCTCGACCGACGGCGTCCGCGTCGTCTCGGTCCGGGAGTGGACTCCGGTCGTCGGTCCCTGACCGCGGGGTCGGTGACCCGGGAGCGAACTCCTGGTGACGATCCGGGGACCGCGCGGCCGCCCCTCTGGCGCCCGCCGCCCGGCTCCGTACCATGCACCCGTGAGCGCTGACGCCCCTGGGGCGGCCCCCGCACCCCTGCCCCGGCAGCCCGCGACGACGCCCGTCACGAGCCCCGCCACCACGCACCGAGGCCGCGTGGCCGCGTGGGCGCTGTGGGACTGGGGCTCGGCGGCGTTCAACGCCGTCATCACGACGTTCGTCTTCACGCGGTGGATCACGAGCGACGCGTTCGCCGACCCGGCGGCGGTGGCAGCCGCTGACGCCGAAGGGTCCGCGGGCGGTCCCGCCACCGAGGCGCTCGACGCCGTCCTGGCCGAGCACTCGACCTGGCTCGGCTGGGGGCTGACGGCGGCCGGCGTCGCCATCGCGCTCGCGGCGCCGGTGCTCGGCGCGCGGGCCGACAGCGCGGGGCGCCGCAGGCGGTGGCTCGGTATCCAGACCGCGGTGACGGTCCTGCTCAGCGCGGCGATGGTGCTGGTGCGCCCGGACCCGGACGCCCTGGCGTACAACGTCGTGCTCGGCATCACGCTGCTCGCGCTCGGCAACATCGCGTTCGAGCTCGCGTCCGTCAACTACAACGCGATGCTCGCGCAGATCGCGGCGCCGAGCGCTCTCGGCAAGGTGAGCGGCATCGGGTGGGGCTTCGGGTATATCGGCGGGATCGTCCTGCTCCTGCTGCTGTTCGTCGGCTTCATCAACCCCGACGTCGGGTGGTTCGGCATCACCGACGGGGACGGCATGGACATCCGCATCTCGGTGCTGGTGTCGGCGGTGTGGTTCGCGGTCTTCGCGATCCCGGTGCTCGTGACCGTGCCCGAGGTGCCGCAGGACGCGCGCCGCCGCACGCCGGGAGTCGTCGCCTCGTACCGCCAGCTGGGCCGTGACATCGCCGGTCTGTGGCGGAACGCGCGCCACACGCTGTACTTCCTCCTGGCCAGCGCGGTCTACCGCGACGGGCTGGCCGGCGTGTTCACCTTCGGCGCCGTCATCGCCTCGGGGACCTTCGGCTTCAGTGCGAGCGAGGTCGTCGTGTTCGCCATCGTCGCCAACCTCGTCGCAGGCCTCGCGACGCTGCTCGGCGGCTGGGCGGACGACCGGATCGGGCCGAAGCGGGTGATCACCGCCTCGCTCGTCGGGCTCGTGCTGGCCGGCTCCGCGGTCTTCGCGCTGCACGACGCCGGGCCCACCGCCTTCTGGGTCTTCGGCCTGGCGCTGTGCGTCTTCGTCGGGCCGGCGCAGTCGGCCAGCCGGTCGTTGCTGGCGCGCGTCATCCCGCCCGGGCGGGAGAGCGAGGTGTTCGGCCTATACGCGACGACCGGCCGGGCCGCGAGCTTCCTCGCGCCGCTCGCGTTCTCGACGTTCATCACCGTGTCGGGGAGCCAGCACTGGGGCGTCGTCGGCATCGTGCTGGTGCTCGCGCTCGGGCTCGCCCTGCTGCTGCCGCTGCGCGTCGCGCAGGTACGCGCGCCGCTGCCGGACCCGGAGCTCGAGGCACCCGCCGGGACGCCGTCAGGCGTCTGAGGCAGCGATGACCGGCTGGAGGTCCGACGTCGTCCCGGGCTGGGAGCGCCGGACGCTGCGCCTCGGGCCCGACGACGACGGCCCGGTCGCCACCCTGGTGCGCGTCGCCGGTGGTGCCGCGGGACCCGACGTCCGCCCCGCCGTGCTGCACGTCCACGGGTACAACGACTACGTCTTCCAGGCGCACGTCGCCGCCGCGCTCGCGGGTCGCGGGTACGCGTTCTACGGCGTGGACCTGCGACGCAGCGGACGCTCCCGGCGGCCGGGCGAGGTCGCGCACTTCACGACCGACATGGCCGAGTACCGGGCGGACCTGGACGCCGCGCTGGGCGCGGTCCGGGACGCCGGGCACCCGTGGGTCGCCGTGGCGGGGCACTCGACCGGCGGCCTGGTCGCCGTGCTGTGGGCCGCCGCCCGACGGCCGGGCCCGACACCCGCCGGGCCGGACGCCCTCGTGCTCGACAGCCCGTGGCTGAGCCTCAACGGCGGACGGTGGCGCCGGACCGTCCAGGCGGTGGCAGCGGCGGTCCTCGGGCGCCTGGCCCCGCTGCGACCGATGGAGCGGCACGGAGGTTCGGCGTACCAACGTCAGCTCCACGTCGTGAACGGCGGCCGGTGGGAGTACGACCTCGAGCTGAAGCCTCCCGGCGGGTTCCCCGTCCGCGCGGGGTGGCTGCGGGCGGCCGTCCGAGGTCACCGCGCGGTCGCCCGCGGCCTGGGGCTGGGGGTGCCGATCCTCGTCTGCACGTCCGCGTCGTACGGCCCGAACCGGGACGACAACCCCGACCTGCACCGTCAGGACACCGTCCTGGACCTGTCCCGCACGTGGCTCCTCGCCCCTCGCCTGGGCCCCGACGTGACGGTCGTGCGCATCGCCGACGGCGTGCACGACCTCAGCCTGTCCGCGGAGGGACCCCGCGAGGAGTACCTGCGGACCGTGCTCGACTGGCTCGACGCGCGGGTCCCGCCGAGCCAGGCGGCGCCCGGGATCGGCGCGCGGACCGGCGGCCCGGTCGCCTAGTCGGGCAGCGGGACGTCGGGCGGCGTGGCGCCCTCGAGGAGGGCGAGCACCCGGGCGGGCACGTTCGTCGTGACCTCGTGCGCGCCGACGGCGAGGACGCCCGCGAGGTCCTCGGCGGTGTCGACGGTCCACACCCGCACCAGCCGACCCTGCTCCGCCCAGGCGCGCACCCGGTCACCGAACGCGACGACGTAGTCCATGCCCGGGCCGACGCCGCCGACCTCTCCCCCGGTGACGAGGTCGGCCGACTGCCTGGTCACCCTGCGCACGTAGGCGGCCTTGACCGCCCGCGTCGCGGGGACGCCGCCGTCATAGGCGACCGCGGCGGCGGGGGTCTCGAGCAGGCACATCGCGGCGGGCGCGCCCACCGTGCGCCGCAGGTGCCGTACGGCGCCCGGGTGGAAGCTCATGAGCGACACCCGGCCGCCGCCGAGCGCCCCGGTCGCGGGGTCCCAGCCGCGAGCGGCCAGGACCTCCAGCACGGCGTCCTCGGCGGCGAACCGGTACGGCGCCGGGTGCTTCAGCTCGATCGCCAGGTCCAGCGGGCGTCCGGCGTCCGCGGCGAGGTCCAGCAGGTCCTCCAGGGCCAGGACCTGGTCGCGCGGCCCGCCGAAGGCGGCCGGGATGCGGGGACCGCCGTGCCAGGACACCGCGTCGAGGCGCCGCAGCTCGTCCAGCGTCCGCGCGCGGACGCTGCCGCGGCCGTCGGAGGTCCGGTCGAGCGTGGCGTCGTGCCAGCAGACGAGCCGGTCGTCGGCGGTGAGCCGCACGTCGCACTCGATCCCGTCAGCACCGTCCTCGATCGCCTGGAGCATCGCTGCGCGCGTGTGCTCGGGCCACCGGGCGCTCGCGCCGCGGTGTGCGACGACCTTCACGCGAGCGGGATCTGCGGGCACCGGTCCAGCCTGTCACGTCGGCCGCGTCCGCGTGTGCCGGTGCCGTACGGTCGGACCGTGCGCACGGCCTACCTGGACCATCCCGGGCCGTTGGCGCTGGCGCACCGGGGCTTCTCCGCCGCCGAGCCGGAGAACTCCATGGCGGCGTTCGCCGCCGCTGTCGCCCTCGGTTTCCGCTACGTGGAGACGGACGTCCATGCGACGAGTGACGGTGTGGCCGTCGCCTTCCACGACGAGACGCTCGACCGGGTCACTGACGGCAGCGGACGGGTGGCGCGGCTGCCGTGGTCGACGGTGTCCCGCGCGCGCATCGCCGGCACGCAGCCGATCCCCCGGCTGGACGACCTGCTCGGCGCCTGGCCCGACCTGCGGGTCAACATCGACGTGAAGGCTGCCCAGGCGGTCGGGCCGCTGGTCGAGGCTGTCGAGCGCACCCGCGCGCACGACCGCATCTGCGTCGCCTCGTTCTCCGACGCCCGACGCCGGGCCGTCGAGCGCGCCCTCTCCCGGCCCGTGGCGACATCGGCCGGGACGACGACGGCCGCGCGGTTCCGTCTCGCCGTGGCCGCACGTCGTCCGGGTGCCGCGGCCGCCGCCCTGGGCGCCGTCGACGGGCTGCAGGTCCCCGAGCGGCACCGCCGCCTGCCCGTGGTGACGGAGGCGACCGTCGCCGCGGCGCACGCCGCCGGCCGCTTCGTGCACGTGTGGACCGTCAACCACCCGGCCGACATGGCGCGGCTGCTCGACCTCGGTGTCGATGGGATCGTCAGCGACCGGGCCGACCTCCTTCGAGAGGTGCTGGTGGCGCGCGGGGCGTGGTTCGGGGCCTGAGCGGTCGCGGGCGGACGCCGGCCGACGGACGATGACCGGGCCGATCCCGACGAACGGAGAGCCCGTGTCCAGCACCCCCGACCACCTGTCCGGCGACGAGGGCACCCGCAAGGTTGCCGACCTCATCAAGGGTCACCGCATCGCGATGCTCACGAGCATCGGCACCGACGGCACCCTCCTGTCCCGGCCGATGGCCCTGCAGGAGGTCGAGTTCGACGGGGACCTGTGGTTCTTCGCCGAGCGCGACTCGCGCAAGGTCGCGAACATCGGTGGGAACCCGCAGGTCAACGTGACCGTCGGCTCGGCCACGACCTGGGTGTCGCTGACCGGGACCGCCGTCGTCGTGGACAACCCCGACAGGAAGCGCGAGCTGTGGAACGAGGCCGTCAAGGCCTGGTACCCCGACGGCCCGGACGACGACGGGCTGGTCCTCCTCAAGGTCGTCGCCGACTCCGCGGAGTACTGGGACACGCCCGGCCGTCTGGCGACGCTCATCTCCTACGCCAAGGCCCGGGTCACCGGCGAGCGGTACGACGGCGGGGAGAACGCGCGCGTCGAGATGGAGTGAGGTCGGGGCCGCCTGGACGACCGGGCCCCGGCCTCAGGCGGCGAAGGCGCGCCGGTGGCGGCCCGGCGTCGTGCCGAAGCGCTCGGCGAAGTGCGCTCGCAGCGACGCGCCGGTGGCGAAGCCCACCGCCGCCGCGATGCCGTCCACCGGCAGATCGGTGGTCTCGAGGAGCTCACGGGCGCGCACGAGCCGCTGGTCGAGCAGCCAGGCCCCAGGGCTGGTCCCCGCACGCTCGCGGAACCGGCGGGTGAACGTCGGCGGGACATCGCGGCCCGTGCGGCCCACGCGTCGAGCGGGACCCGCTCCGCCAGGTGCTCCAGGGCCCAAATGAGCGCGTCGTCGAACAGGTCGCTGCCCGGCGCCGGGCGCAGCGGGGCGGGGATGAACTGCGCCTGGCTGCCGTCGCGGTGCGGTGCCAGCACGAGCGAGCGAGCGACGGCTGCCGCTGCGGACGCACCGAGGTCGGTCCGCACGAGGTGGATGAGGCAGTCGAGGCCGGCCGCCACTCCCGCGGACGTCACGACGTCGCCCTCGTCGCACCAGAGCACGTCGGAGCGCACCCGGACCCGCGGTGCGGCTGCGGCGAGCTCAGCCGCCGCCGCCCAGTGGGTCGCGACCTCGCGGCCGTCCGCGATGCCCGACCGCGCGACGACGAACGAGCCCAGGCACAGCCCGACGACGCGCGCTCCCCGGCGGTGCGCTCGCGTGACGGCCTCCACCAGGGTCGGGCTCGGCTCCTTCGTGGTGTCCCAGCTCGGCAGGACGATCGTGTCCGCTGCGTCGAGCGTCTCGAGACCGTGCTCGACGACCACGGGCCAACCAGCGCTCGTGGGCACCACGCCGGGCTCCTCGGCGCACGTCGTCAGGCGGTACGGGAGCGGGAGCGGCCGGCGGGCCGTGCCCTGGAGCACCGCGTAGGGCGCGGCGAGGTGGAAGGGGCTGATGCCGGGGAACGCGACGACGGCGACCCGGTGCACCGCGCTGGCCATGGCCCGAATCTAGCGGAATGCGTCTCGCGGGCCACTCGCGGCGACGAGTGGACGGCCTCCAGGCTCGAGGCATGACCACCGTCTCAGCCCTCCACGTGGGCGGGCCGACCCTGCTGCTCCGCTGGGCCGGCCGCGCCGTCCTGTCCGACCCGACCTTCGACGACCCAGGCGAGTACCCGGGTGGCGTCACGCTGCGCAAGCTCACGGCGCCCGCCGTCGCGGCCGCGGACCTCGGCCCCATGGACCTGGCCCTCGTCTCGCACGACCAGCACGCCGACAACCTCGACGTCGCGGGACGCGCCCTGCTGCCGTCCGTGCCCGTCGTCGTGTCCACCACGACGGCAGCCGGTCGGATCCCCGGCGTCGTCGGGCTCGAGCCCTGGCAGGTGCTGCCCCTCGGGGACGACGGTGCGAGCGTCACGGCCGTGCCCGCGCTGCACGGGCCCGAGGGCTCCGAGGCCGTCACCGGGCCCGTGATCGGGTTCCTGCTCCGAGCCCCCGGGGCGCCCACCGTGTACGTCTCCGGGGACAACGCCTCCGTCGACCTCGCAGCTGCCATCGCGCGTGAGGCGCCCGACATCCGCCTCGCGGTCCTGCACGCCGGCGCGGCGAACACCGGGCGCTTCCCCGAGCCGCTGACCCTCGACGCCCAGCGCGCCGTCGCCGTCGCGCGGCTCATGCCCGACGCCGTCGTCGTCCCCGTGCACGCCGACGGCTGGGCGCACTTCACCGAGCCGGTGGACGCCGTCGTCGCCGCGTTCGCCGGCGCCGGGCTTGCGGACCGGCTCCGGGTGCTCCCGCTGGGCGAGGAGACCGTCCTGCCGATCCCGGGGTGAGGCGGGCCTCCGGCTGTGCCGCCTAGGCTGAGACATGGCAGTCGTGGCCGTGACCGGTGTGACCGGGTACGTGGGTGGTCGGCTCGTGCCCGAGCTGCTGGCCGCCGGGCACACCGTCCGTGCGCTGGCGCGGCAGCCAAGTCGCCTCGCAGCCCGCCCGTGGGCCGACCGCGTCGAGCTCGTCCGGGCGGACGCCGGGGTCCTCGACGAGATCCGGACCGCCCTCACCGGTGTGGACGTGGCCTACTACCTCGTGCACTCGCTCGGGTCGGGGCTCCGGTTCGAGGCACGCGACCGGCGCACCGCGCTCACCTTCGCACAGGCCGCACGTGAGGCCGGCGTGCGGCGCATCGTCTACCTGGGCGGGCTGCATCCCGACGTGGCGGACCTGTCGCCACACCTGGAGTCCCGGAAGGAGGTCGGTGAGATCCTCCTGGCGTCTGGGGTCCCGACGACGGTGCTGCGCGCCGCGGTCATCCTCGGGTCGGGGTCGGCGTCGTTCGAGATGATGCGCTACCTCACCGAGCGCCTCCCGGCGATGACGACGCCGCGCTGGGTGGACAACCGGATCCAGCCGATCGCGGTCCGAGACGTCCTGCGCTACCTCGTCGGCAGCGCGACGATGCCGGCGGAGGTGAACCGGGCCTTCGACATCGGCGGGCCGGACGTGCTGACGTACCGGCAGATGATGCACCGGTACGCCGCCGTCGCCGGCCTGCGGCCGCGCGTCATCGTCGGCGTCGGCGTGCTGACGCCGCGGCTGTCGAGCCTGTGGGTCTCGCTCGTCACGCCCGTCCCAGGGCCGCTCGCCCGGCCGCTCGTGGAGTCGCTCATCCACGAGGTGGTCTGCAAGGAGCACGACATCGCGGCGCACGTCCCCGACCCGCCCGGCGGCCTGCTCGGCTTCGACGACGCCGTCCGCCTCGCCCTCGCGCGCATCCAGGACGCCGACGTCGCGACCCGCTGGTCCAACGCCTCCGTCACGGGCGCGCCGAGCGACCCGCTGCCGAGCGACCCCGACTGGGCGGGCGGCTCGCTCTACCGTGACGAGCGCCGCACCCGTGTCTCCGCCCCGGCCGACGCCGTCTGGCGGGTCCTCCAGTCCGTGGGCGGCGAGCGCGGCTGGTACTCGTGGCCGCTCGCGTGGTGGGTCCGCGGCCTGCTCGACCGGCTCTCGGGCGGCCCGGGCCTGCGCCGCGGCCGGCGCGACCCGGTCCAGCTCGCCGTGGACGACGTCGTGGACTTCTGGCGCGTCGAGGAGGTCGTGCCCGGACGGATGCTGCGGCTGCGGGCCGAGATGCGCCTGCCGGGCCTCGCCTGGCTCGAGCTGGCCGTGCGTCCCGAGCCCGACGGCGGCTCGACGCTGCGGCAGGTCGCGACCTTCCACCCGCACGGGCTCGCCGGGCAGCTGTACTGGTGGTCGGTGGCGCCGTTCCACGGCGTCGTCTTCGGCGGGATGCAGCGCGGCATGGCCGCCGAGGCCGAGCGGCTGGCCAGCTGACGTCGGGCGGACACGGGCTCTGGGTGCTTGTCCGGCGGGGCCGATGAACGACACGCTGCAGCATGGACAACACCACCGTGATGGCCTGGGTCGCCGAGTACGAGCGCCTCTGGCGCGACGACGACGTCGCGGGCCTCGACCGCATCTTCACCCCCGACGCGACGTACCTGCACTCCCCGTACGCCGCGCCCCTCGAAGGGCTCGACGCGATCCGTGAGCACTGGTCCGACGACACGCCGTTCACCATGACCGCCTCGCCGGTCGCGGTGATGGGGCGCGACGCCGTCGTGCGGGTCAAGGTCCAGTACGGCGGCGACGAGCCGCAGGAGTACCTCGACCTGTGGGTTCTCCGATTCGCCCACGACGGCCGGGCGGAGCTCTTCGAGGAGTGGGCGTACTGGCCGGACAAGCCCTACAACCAGGAGGGCGCTACGGCCTGAGGGGGTCCGACCCCTGGAGACGTGACGACGACCTGGCCAGCGTCCTCGGGGTGGCGGGCTCGTTCGCCGTCGGTGGGCTGCTGACGCGGGTCCCGGTGGTCGGCCGGTACCACTCGCCGCCAGCTCAACTTGTCGGCGCTCTGTCGCCCCCGCCACGATCACCTCATGATCGACCACGTGGAGATCCAGGTCTCCGACTTCGAAGCCTCCGCCCGCTTCTACGACGCCGTCCTCGGCGTCCTCGGTGCCGTCCGTCAGGAGGACAAGTCGCCGCACGCCATCGGGTGGGGCGACCACGGTCCGGAGTTCTGGATCGGCACCCACCGGTTCGGCGAGGGCTTCCGGGAGTCGCACATCGCCTTCGCCGCCCCGTCCCGCGCGGCGGTGGACGCGTTCCTCGCGGCCGCGCGCGAGGTGGGCGCCGAGGTGCTGCACGAGGCGCGCGAGTGGCCCGAGTACCTGGGTGGGCCGCTCGTCTCGTACTACGCCGCGTTCGTCCGCGACCCCGACGGCAACAACATCGAGGCGAGCCACGCAGTCCTGGACTTCGCTCGCACCGACGTCTAGTCCACGGCCGCTCCACCTGGGGACCACGAAGGGCCTCGGTGCGTGAGTGAGCCCGTCGTCCGCCCGCTCGGTGGTCCGCATTGTCGGCTCCCACCACAGTTCCGGACCTCGCCCGGGCGGCCGCCACTTTCCGGAACAATGGCGGCATGCACCGCAAGACGGGCACTACGCTCCCTCGCCACCTGCGCACCGGGCTGTTCGCCTCCACGCTGGCCGTCGCCTGCGTGCTCGGTGTCTCGGCATGCGGGAGTGGGCCGACGCCGCAGGAGCAGCGTGGGGACATGGTCGCCCTGTCGCGTGCAGTCGTGGAGACACTGACCGACAGGCTGGCGCTCGACGACGTCACGGTCGGCAACGACGGTTCGGAGGAGGTGGCTTGTGACGACGGCGGGTCGCGCTATGAGTACGCGGTCACCGCGTCGACCGACAAGTTCAACTCCGATGATGAGGACGTCACTCTCGACGGGGCGGGCACGGTGCTCCTCGGGGCGCTGGACCGCAACGTGGCCGAGGTTCGCCGGCTCCCGGACGTGGACAGCAACTGGCTGGACCCGAACTGGGACGGCACGTCGCGGATCGTCTACAGCTCCGACGACGGCGAGTGGGCGGGCATGCAGCTCGCCTTCACCCTCCAGGTCGGCACCAGCGGCGACGTGGACGTGACCATCACCGGCGCGACGACCTGCCGCTGACGCTCAGACCTCACCGAAGACCGTCTGCGCGTAGTTGAAGCCGCCTCCGAATCGCTCGTGGATGTCCTCGACCAGTGCGTCGGTGGTGCCGAGCGGAGAGTCGCCATGGGTCTGGGGGTTCTGGGAGTCGAGCCAGTCCTCGAACTCCTCGGTGAGCGCCGGATCGGAGATGATGTCCACCGGTTCGATGAGCCCGCCGCTCCGAGCCCTGAGCGTCGCGGGCAGGGTGGCTGCGCGACCCGGTGATGCGCGAAGGACGATCTGGGTGATCGCCGCTTCCCGAAGGCGCGCGGCCATCAGCTCGGTCGCGTCGAGGAGCTCGGCTCGAGTGCTCTCGGCGGCGTTCCCACGTGCGGCTGCGATGCCCTTCTTGACACCCCAGATGCCGGCTTTCCACAGCCAGGTCGCCACGTGCGCAGGCGGTGTGACCTTGCCGAGCCCGGTCGTGACGATCGTGCCGAGGGTGTCGGCAATGGCTGCGTCCGTCGCGTCGAGGCTGGCGCGGACGTCCTTCTGCGCCATGTACTCCACTCCGGCGAGGTTGCCGAGGCGTGCGGCGACCTCGCCCGCGTCCGAGCCCCCGGACGCGTCGTCGGAACGCACCGTGGAGAGGAGGACGTCGTCGTAGAGCTCTGCTGCTGCTTGGTCGAAGGGAGCGGCGAGCTCGTCGGTGTCGCCGAACGAGCGCAGGAGGGCGTAGGTGTCGGTCAGCGAGAGGTAGAACCGTGGGTTGACGCCGGGGATCGGTGACCAGTTCTTGGGGGCGGTCATCGTCGAGGTGTCGGTGCCGTGCTCGGCGAGGTTGGCCCCGGCGAGGATCTCGGGCACGTAGGCGGCGGCGATGACCGCCAGGGAGTCCTTGATCGTCCATGTGACGTGGCTGTGTGCGGCGCTGGCGGTGATGACCTGGAACGCGAACCTGGCGGCCTGGACCGAGGGCTCGCCCTGGTCGGCTCCGGTTCCGGCCTCGAGGGCGTGACCGAAGGCGTCGGCGACCTGGTCGCCGGTGTCGACGGTTGCGGCGTAGCCGTAGATGCGGTCGACCAGGTCCGCCACACCGCTCCCGCTGGAGATCGCGCCGCGGGCGGCGACGGGGTCGCCGGCGAGGATCTGCAGGGCGAGAACGAGCGCGTCGTCGGGCAGCCCGAGGGCCTGGACGACCGGTCGCGGGCCGCGGAAGTCGTAGGACCCCCACGGCTGGTCGCGCAGGATGTCCAGGGAGTTCGCCCGGGTGGCTGCCTGGGCGAACGCGGTCGGCGGGCGGCCCTCGCTGAGCAGCGCGAGCCGGTTCCAGCCCACTCCCGGGTCGGGCGGCCGGGTCGTGAAGGCGTCGGTGATGGCGGCGAAGCCTGGCGGTGGTGTGCTCACGTACAGGGCCGCGGTGAACGCGCGGGAGAAGGTCGCGAAGTCGACTGCGGCGGTGTCGGCGCCCGTGGTCGCGACCCGGCTGGCCAACGTGTCGGTCCAGTCGGGGCCGACCGCCGCCCAGAACGCCGCCATGACCGCTGGGTCATCCATCTCCGCCTCGAGGCTCGCCGCGATGTCGTGCATCCGTGCGGCCCCTCCTGCGTCCGTCGCGTCGATGGCCAGGGCGTCCGCCGCGAGGCGCTGGCCCAGGGCACACGCCTGCGCCTCGCTCAGCCGCGGTTCGCTGATCACCACGGTGGAACCTCGAAGAGCGGCCGGTCGTGCGGCGTCGGCCAGGCGGGCGATGTCCAGCCGCCGTCGCAGCCCGGGCAGCTCATCGTCGGCCCACCCCGCGACCCCCTCGATCCGGGACAGGGCCGACGTAGGGACGTCGGCCCGGTCGGCGTCCAGGCGCAGGGAACGTTGCGTGGTGTGCAGGCAGGACGCGGCGGTCTCCAGGGAGGAGATGAGCGAGGCCATCCCGTCGAGGTCGATCGAGGAGCGGGCCACGACTCACCACACCCGCGTTCGGGCGGTGATCGTCCGCGGCGTGTGGGACATCCGGTGCTCGATCTCGTCGACGAACGCCTGGAAGGACGCCCTGAGCGTCGACCCGCGCCCGGCGACCTCCGCGGCGAAGCCGGCGGCGACAGCCGGCCCCGTCCACACCGGGGACGCACCGCCCATGAGGCTCGCCGGCCGGTCCAGCACCCCACCGAACCCCTCCGCCGCACGACGCGCCCTCACCAGCAGCCGCTGCAGCTCGAGGTAGTCCGGGTTGGGCACCTCTCGCCTCACGAGCTGACCCTCATCACCGGCCACAGCCCACCTCCACCGCCATCGTCGTCAGCCGCTCGTGACGACGGCTTGGATCTCCGCGACGGGTATCTCCGCCGTGGTGGTGATCGTCTGGTCCGGCAGCGGGCGGGGTGCGGGGTCGAGGGAGGACACCCAGGTCGCCTGCCACGTCACCGCCGCCGACAACGTGGAGGTCGGCAGGCTCTGCCCGGCCTTGACCGGCTGACCGGCGCTGGACCGGGTGAACCGGATCGAGCACGACGTGCCCTCCGCGCCCGCCGACCACGCCGTCCCCGTGTGCGGGCACGTCACGGCGTCCGCACCCGGCGCACTGACGCTCATCTTCGACACCGACGCGTCCACCCGCGCCCACGTGCCCGAGGCGATCTGCGCGGTGACCGACACCGACGTCGTCGCACCCTCCACCCACACCCACGTATCGGTGCCCACCACCGTCAGCCCGCGTCCGTCCAGCGACGGGTTCCACCGGACCTGGCCCGTCGGCAGCTCCATCAGGTCATAGGCGACCTCGGCCAGCAGGCGCGGGTCCACGTCCTGCACGTCCGGGCGCACCTGCCCAGGAGTCCAGAACACCGGCGGACGCTCGGCCAAGAACTCCCGCAGGTAGTCGAAGTCCACCCCGTCCCGGCACCTGGGCACGAACCAGAACCCGTCGTCGCGCTCCGCGTACGCCTCGAAGTTCGGATACGGCACCGACCGGTACTGGAACGGCATCTGCGCCAACACCGCCTGATAGTCATCCGACGTGCGGTACTCGAAGTACTGCCGCCCACTCCACCCCTGCTGACGCCAGCACATCGGGGCCACACCCTCCTTGCGTACCATCGAGAAGGACCCGCCCTCCGCCGTCGTCCCCGACGCCCGCACCGTCACCTCCACCGCACCACCGGCGGCACCAGCCGACGCCTGCGACCCCGAGCCCGTGTGCGGCGCACCGGACCCGTGCCCATCGGCGCCCCCGAACCCGGGCGGCGCCGGGGCCGCACCTGCAACGCAGAGTCCGAGCGCCAGGGCCCCGCCGACGATGGACCGGAGCACGTCAGCAGGTCCCGGCCCGCTCGGTGCTCTGGACCCGCCAGACACCACCGCCCAGGTTGACCAGTGTGTGGGTGTACAGCCTGGGTTCACCGAACCCGGCCTCATCGGGTGTGTACTCGGCCTCGGCGTTCGCGAAGGTGCCGTCCCGGTAATCCCGGCACACCGAGCCGGTCGCAGTGTCGCCGTCGACGCGGATGTCGGTGATCGTCGCTCGATGCACGCCCCCGAAGATGCTCCCGGTCGCCTCGTTGGTCTCGGCGTCGGCCTCCAGAGCCCCAATCACCTCCGCGGACGCCATCTCGTAGATGACAGGGCTGACCACGTGCGTGACCACCGACCGCCAAACCTCGCGCGTGAACAGTGCGATCGCGTTGTGCACGTCGGCCGCGTCCCCGGTCAGCCCGGTCGGCACGTCCTCGAACACGATCCCGAGCTCAGGGTCCGACAGGTCGAACACCACCCCGAGCTCCTCGGGCAGCTCCGTCGGCTCCGCAGACGACGTCGGCGACGGCGACGGCGTGGTCGACTCCGTCACGCTCGGCGAGGCCGTCAGACCGGGCATCTCCGACCCGCCACCACTGCACGCTGCCACGACCAGCAGCACGGCGCCGGCGAACCCCGCCACCACCAGGTTGCGCCCACACCGCGACCGAACCATGCCCCCACGCCCCCTCGTCCGACCGACGACCGCGCCCACCGTACCCGGACTCCCCACAAACCGGACACCGCCCCGCGGGTGACACCGCCGGAGGCAGCGGCGGGCGCCGCTGTGCCGAGCACGCGAACCCCACAGCGTTAGCGCGAGCATCCCCGAGGTGGAACCGGACCGGTCCTGCGCATCGGGAGGTGCAGCGGGCGGCCGACCGCGAGAACGTACCAAAGCGCACCGCGGGTTGAGCCCTGATCGTTACGGTGGCCATCGGGGTCGCCGACCCTGCCGACGGTGCGCCTGCGGGGGATGGAGCATGGCGACCTGGTCTATCCCGCTGAGGACCCCGCCTACGTGCCGCCCACCAAGGAGGTCCCGTGAACCCCCGCACCGGTCGCCTGGCCGCCGCCGCGACCGTCCTGGTCCTCACAGTCGGTGGCTGCGCCAGTGGCCCGTCACAGGAGGAGATCATGGCCGACAACACTGAGGCACGCTCCGAGATCCGACGCCTGGTCGACGAGACGGTCGAGGTCCTTCTCCCCGCAACGGCCGACCTGGCACCGGAGGAGGTCACCGACGGCATCCACGAGTCCTGGTCCGCCTGCGGCGACGACCCCTTCGGGCCCTCGGACCCGCCCGAGTCCATCAACTGGTCCTACTACCGATCATTCCGCACCCCACCCGAGGCCGACACCCCCGCGCGTGTCGGCGAGATCGCCCCTGCCTTCCTCACCCGCGGCTGGACCGCACGCCAAGGCACCGTGAACGACTTCCAGCGGATCGAGGTGTTCAGCAACGATGACGGCTACGTCCTCGAGTTGACCGGCCAGCTCGCCGACGACGACGAGCCCTCCTACCTTGTCGTGACAGCACTGTCCCCGTGCGTGCCGACGCCGCCCGACCTGGAGTGGTGATCCGCCGTGCCCGAGCGACCCAACAGGTACAAGGCGGCGTGCCGCCAGGCTGCCTCGACGGCCCGACGCGCCGTCGACGTCCTCGCCACACCAGGCGGGCGCCCGCTCGCCGGGACCCTGACCACGCTGCAGCAGGCGTGGGCCTCCCCCTCCCGGCAACGCCAGGACTACCAGACCACGCTCGACGACCTGTCTCACCGCCTGACCCGGGCCTTCATGGACACGGCCGCAGACCTGGCCGACATGGCCGCCGCCGAGCCTGACACCGTCGACACCGACGACCCGAGGCACGCCTGGAAGCCCTGGGTTCAACGCCCGAAGCACCGGCCGCCCGCACCTCACCTGACACCACCTCACCTACCCACCGAACCGCCCCCGGGACGTTGCGGGACGCTGCACGGAGTGCGGAGGTCTGTGTGGCTGGGGCGGGTATGAGAACGGTGCCCCCCGCGTGAGGAGGACGCCGTTCGACGTGGTGAGGAATCGAGCAGCTTCGCGCCATGCCTCGTTGATGTGCGGCACACCGAGGCGTCTGCGCCGGCACTCGCCCTCTGTGGCGTGTCACACGCCTCGCGGTGGGGAGCACCCTCGTTGCATCGGCCGTTACATCGGCCACCAGCGGGCAGACGCACGAAAGGCCGCGACCGGCATTGCTGCTGGTCACGGCCTCACGGCTCGCTGTCTCAACGAGTGTCCGGAGGGGGACTTGAACCCCCACGCCCTAACGGGCACTAGCACCTCAAGCTAGCGCGTCTACCATTCCGCCACCCGGACAGGTGGTCGCTTCGAACCCCCGTCGGGGCTCTCAGCGCGGCAGACAACATAGCACGGAGCGGCGGGCCTCATGGACCACGGCCCGTGGGGCAGACTGGCGACCGGCGGCATCTGCACGGGTGGGACCGCCTGCGTGTGCCGAAGCCCACAGGAGGTGCGCATGGCCGACCGTGACGACGGCGCTCCGCTGGAGCCGGAACGGCCCCGCGCGTCGACGCGGCACCTCGTCGGCGCCACGCCGGCAGCGAAGAAGGTGGCCGGTGCCCGGCGGAACCCGAGCGTCGTCGGCTACGACGAGGACACGCCGCACTGGCTCCGCACTGCGGCCGGGTGGTCGTGGCGGCTCATCGTCGTCGTCGTCGCCGTCGGCATGGTGGCCTTCGCCACGAACCGCATCCTCATCGTCTTCATCTCCGTGTTCCTGGCACTGGTGTTCACGGCCGTCCTCCGGCCGCTCGTGAACCTGCTCTCGCGCTGGATCCCGCGCGGTGTGGCCACTCCCCTGTCGATGGTGTTCGCGGTGGCCGTGTTCGCCGGCCTGCTCACCTACGTCGGTTTCTCCGTGGCAGGTCAGTGGGAGGACCTGGGCGACCAGTTCAACGACGGCATCGGCGAGATCCTCACGACGCTCGAGGAGTCACCCCTGCACATCACCGTCACCAACGAGGACGTGCAGGACTGGATCGCGAACGGCCAGGAGTGGGTGTCCGAGAACAGCGGCACGATCGCGTCCCAGGCATGGGCGAGCGTCGGCTCGGTCGGGCAGGTGTTCGCCGTCCTCGCGCTGGCCACGTTCCTCACCGTCTTCTTCCTGCTGCGCGGCAAGGAGATGTGGGAGTGGTTCCTGAACCAGCTCCCCGCGCGGCATCGGGAGTCCTGGTACCTCGGCGGAGGGGCGGCCTGGTACACGTTCTCCGGCTACACGCGCGGCACGTTCCTGGTGGCCGGCGCCGACGGCATCCTGGCCGTGATCATCCTGCTCATCCTCGGTGTCCCCCTCGCGGCGCCGCTCGCGGTGCTCGTGTTCATCGGTGCGTTCATCCCCCTCATCGGCGCGCCGCTCGCGATGGTCATCGCGATGGTCGTCGCCCTCGCAGCCAACGGGATCTGGAACGCGGTGTTCGTCGGTATCGCGATCGCGCTCATCGGCCAGTTCGAGGGACACGTGCTCGAGCCGCTCGTCATGGGCAAGCAGGTCGCCCTGCATCCCGTGGTCGTCGCGCTCGTGGTGACTGCCGGCACGCTCATCGCGGGCATCCTCGGCGCGGTCATCGCCGTGCCCCTGGTCGCCGTGGCCTGGTCGGTGTTCGCCCTGCTGCGGACGGTCGACCCGCCGACCGACTTCGCCGAGCTCGACAAGGACGGCGTGGCGGCGGCCGCCGAGGAGATCGCGGACTGACTCGCGCAGGCACGTGCTCAGCCGTCGCCAGGCGCGCCGCGCTCAGCGGTAGTCGCGCGACGTCGTCGGGATCTGCAGCGACAGCGGCGCCAGGTGCTCGGCCATGAGGTTCGTGGCGCCGTCGGCCCGCTCCAGCCGCCCGCGCACCACCATCGCCGCCGACGTGCGCGCGACGGTCCGGAACCGTTTCCAGAGCCCCGCCGAGCAGATGACGTTGAGCAGCCCCGTCTCGTCCTCCAGCGACAGGAACGTCACGCCCTGCGCGGTGCCGGGCCGCTGGCGGTGCGTCACCACACCGGCGACGGCGACGCGCGAGCCCTCCCGGCCGTTCATCGCCTCGTCGACGGTGATGACGCCACCGCGCACCAGCCCGTCGCGCACGTACTGCGTCGGGTAGGAGTCGGGCGAGACGCCCGTCGCCCACACGTCCGCCATGGCCGACTCCACCTCGCTCATCCCCGGGAGCACGGGGGCATCCACCCCGACGGCGACGCCCGGCAGCGTGTCCGGGCCCTCCTGCGCGAGCGCGCCGGCGGCCCACAGGCCCGCGCGCCGGTCGACTCCGAAGCAGCCGAGCGCGCCCGCCGTCGCCAGCGCCTCGACCTGACGCCTGGTGAGCCGGACGCGGCGGACCAGGTCGCGCAGGTCGACGAACGCCCCGCCCGCCGCACGCTCGGCGACCAGCGCCGTCGCGAGGTCCTCTCCGATCCCCCGGACCGAGTCCAGTCCCATCCGCACGGCCAGCGACGGGTCCGCGCGAACGAGCGCGGCCAGGTGCGGCACCGCACCGGCTGCCCCCTCGCCGCCCTGGACCCGCTCGACCACCGCCTTCGCGCCGGACGCCTGCACGTCCGGGCGCAGCACCGCCACGCCGTGCCGCCGCGCGTCGGCAGCGAGCGACTGCGGCGAGTAGAAGCCCATCGGCTGGGCCGCCAGCAGGCCCGCGTAGAACGCCGCCGGGTGGTGCACCTTGAGCCACGCGCTGGCGTAGACGAGGTAGGCGAACGAGTACGCGTGTGACTCCGGGAACCCGAAGTCGGCGAACGCCTTGAGCTTGTCGTAGACCTGCTCGGCGACGTCGGGCGCGACGCCGTTCGCCGCCATGCCCGACATGAGCCGTGCGCGCAGCCGCTCCATCTTCTCGATCGAGCGCTTGGAGCCCATCGCGCGCCGAAGCTGGTCGGCCTCCGCGCCGCTGAACCCGGCGACGTCGATCGCCATCTGCATGAGCTGCTCCTGGAACAGCGGCACGCCCATCGTCTTGCCGAGCGACTTCTCCAGCAGCGGGTGCAGGTAGGTGACGGGCTCGCGCCCCCGGACGCGGTTGATGTACGGATGCACGGACCCGCCCTGGATCGGCCCGGGCCGGATGAGCGCGACCTCGATGACGATGTCGTAGAACCGCCGCGGCTGCAGGCGCGGCAGGGTGGCCATCTGCGCGCGCGACTCGACCTGGAACACGCCAACGGTGTCCGCCGCGCACAGCAGGTCGTAGACCGCAGGGTCCTCCTGCGGCAACGCGTGCATCTCCAGGTGCACGCCCTCGACCTGCTCCACCAGGGCGAACGCCACCTGCAGCGCCGTGAGCATGCCGAGCCCGAGCAGGTCGAACTTCACCAGGCCCGCGTCCGCGCAGTCGTCCTTGTCCCACTGGAGCACGGTGCGGCCGGGCATCCGCGCCCACTCCACCGGGCACACCTCGATCACCGGCCGGTCGCACATGACCATGCCGCCCGAGTGGATGCCGAGGTGCCGCGGCAGGCGCAGGAACCGGTCCGCCAGGTCGATCACCGCCTCCGGGATCTCCCCCAGGTCGCTCGCCGAGGCCGGACGGTGCTCGGGAACGACGTCGCGGCCGTCCTCGCTGAGCACCAGAGGCTTCTCCCCCTGTGCGCGCCCGGGCGCGGCGAGCGACGGCGTCCACGTCGCCTCGCTGCGACCGACGGGCGTGGGCAACACGGGCGTCGGCGGGGCAGGCGCGGGCGACACGGGCGCGCCAAACACACCGTGCGGCCCGTACCAGCTCGGCAGGTCCGCGACCGCCGTCGGGCCGACCGGCGCTGCCCGGTGCACGGTCCACCACTCGCTGGCCGGCTCCGGGCCCTTGAGCGACCCCCACCGCTCGATGCTCTTGCTCCAGGCGTCCTGCTGCCCGACGTCGTACCCGAGCGCCCGCGCGGCGTCGCGCACGGCCGACCTTGGCCGGTAGGAGATGACGTTCGCGACCTGCGCCGCGTGCCGCCGTCCGAACCGGGCGTAGACGTGCTGGATGACCTCCTCACGGCGACCGGCCTCGATGTCCACGTCGATGTCCGGTGGGCCGTCGCGCTCGGGCGCGAGGAAACGCTCGAACAGCAGGCCGTGGCGGACGGCGTCCACGGCGGTCACCCCGAGCGCGTAGCAGACGGCCGAGTTCGCCGCCGAGCCGCGCCCCTGGCACAGGATGCCGTTGTCGCGGCAGAACGAGACGAGGTCGTGCACCACGAGGAAGTAGCCGGGGAAGCCGAGGGTCTCGATGACGCCCAGCTCGTGCTCGATCTGCGCGTACGCGCCGGGCACGCGCTCCGCCTCGGGCGGGCCGTAGCGCTCGTGCGCGCCGCGGCGGACCAGCTCGCGCAGCCAGGACGCCTCGTCGTGCCCGGGCGGCACCGGGTAGGGCGGCAGGTTCGGCGCGACGAGCGCGAGGTCGAACACGCACTCGGCCGCCAGCGCGGCCGCCGTCCGCACCGCCTGGGGTCGGCGTCGGTGCCGGGCGAGCATCTCCCGCGCCGACCGCAGGTGGTTCCCGGGGGCACCGGGCAGCCAGCCGTCGGCGTCGTCCAGGCTCGAGCGCGCCCGGACCGCTGCGAGGGCCGCGGCGAGGTCGGCGTCCCTCGGGGTCGCGTAGTGCACGTTGCCCGTCGCGACGAGCGGCAGCCGCGCATCGGCGGCGAGGTCCGCCAGCGCATCGTTGCGGTCGCCGTCCCACGGGTCGCCGCTGTCCGTGACCTCGACCGCGACGTTGCCGGCGCCGAACAGCGCGACCAGCCGGTCCAGCTCCCGACGCGCGGCGGCCGGGTCGAGCGTCGCGCGCAGCGGGTCGCGCCGCACGCCGCGCTCCAGCGCCTGCCGCACGGCACCCTTGCGGCAGCCGGTGAGGACGAGCCACTGGCCGTTCGCCGCGGTGGCCAGCTCCTCGAGGCGGTACCGCGCGGCCCCCTTGGTCCCGGTCGCCAGGTGCGCGTCGGCGATCGCCGTCGACAGCGCCCGGTACCCGTCCGGTCCGCGAGCGAGCACGACCAGGTGCGTCGCCCGCGGGTCGGGCGTGCCGGTCGGCGGGTCGAGCACCCCGTCGAGGTCGGGAAGGTGCAGCTCGGCGCCGAAGATCGTGGGCAGGCCGACCTCGCGCGCCGCCGAAGCGAAGCGCACGACGCCGTACAACCCGTCGTGGTCGGCGATCGCGAGGGCGGTCAGCCCCAGCCTGGCCGCCTCGTACGCCAGGTCCTCGGGCTGGCTCGCGCCGTCGAGGAAGCTGAACGCCGAGTGTGCGTGCAGCTCGGCGTACACCTCGCGCCCGGTCGTCGGGACGTGCTCAGTCATAGAGCGCCTCGATGGTCCAGACTCCGTCGCGCAGCGCGAGCAGCACGGCCTGGCCGTCGTCGAGGGTCGCCTGCACGTACGCCTGGCGGTTGCCCTCCGGCGTCCACCACCGCTGGACGATCGGCCACGGCCCCGCCCAGCCCGTCACCGCGGCCTCCCGCTCGACGCCGTCGGCCGGGGGCCACCACACGACCGCCGGCTCGCCGCTCACCTCGCCGCGTGCGTCGACCTCGACACGGCGACCGTCGACGTCGCACACCTGCACGAGCTGCGGCGTGGCCAGGACCGTGGCGGGCGCGGGCGGCGGCAGGTGCCCGGGCCACGGCGCCGAGGTCGGCCGACCGGCCGGAACGTCCTCGCCCCAGGGCACCAGGCGCACGCGGTCGTGGACCTCCCGGCCGCCCTGGACGGC
>JAEZZV010000227.1 GCA_023418375.1 Actinomycetes bacterium
GGCTGGCGCAGCGTGCGCCGCGTGGTCGGACCCCTGAACGCCCGCGGGCTGGCCCGCCGCCGGCTGCGCCGTGTGCGTCCGCTCCGACGCGCGGCGCCGGCGGTTCTGCATGACCGCGTCCGTGACCAGCGCGGTCGCGACGGAGAGGATCAGACCCAGCGCGGCGATGACGGCGAAGACGCGGATCCCCGCGACCGGGTCCTCCGTCGCGGTCTGCGGGAGGGCGATCGGGACGGCACGGATGCGGCTCTCGGGCGCCTCGATCGCGCGACCCTGGAGGTTCGCCAGCTCGATGTCGAGCACCTCGACGAGCCGTGCCGCGCTCGCGACCACGGCGTCCGGGTCGTCGCCGACGACGTCGAAGTAGACGACCGCCTCGTCCTGGGCCACCGCGTAGCCGGCGGTCACGCCCTCGTCGACGAACTGCTCGCGCTTCGGTGCGGAGTCCATCAGGGCGACCATGACCTTGGTGGTGGCGGTGAGCGAGCCGCCGAGCGACTCGAACGGGTTGCGCTCGAGGACCTCGCCTGGCTCCTGGCCCGGGACGAGCGAGGGGCCGGTGAGCGTGGCCGTGCTCGTCGCGAGGTAGGCGGGAGGCGCGGCCTGCATCTGGGCGTAGGCGAACCCCATGGTGAGGGCGAGGACGGGTACGAAGACGTACCACCGTCGCGCGCACGCCTTGAGGACAGTCCAGATGTCCATGGATCTCCATCCGTCGCTCGGGGGGTGAAACCAGGGCACATCACCGGGCCAGGGTGGTCATCCTGCCCCATCTGAGCCGATACTGCCGGTGGCAACCGGCTAAAGTTTCACACGATCTGTCCTTTTTCGTAGCCTCGTCCCCCTACGACGGCGGGCGGGAGACGGTCGCGTACCCGCGGCAGACAGGAGCGGCGCATGCCCCAGGACCCGCACCCGCAGGCCCGTGACATCCCGGTGGTGATCCTCTGCGGCGGCATGGGCACGCGCCTGCGCGAGGCGAGCGAGCGGCTGCCCAAGCCGTTGGTGGACATCGGCGGCCGGCCGATCCTCTGGCACATCATGAAGACCTACGGCGAGCACGGCTTCCGCCGCTTCGTGCTCGCCCTCGGCTACAAGTCCGAGCTCATCAAGCAGTACTTCCTCGACTACCGGCACCTGACCAGCGACTTCACGCTGCGCCTGACCGGCGGTGAAGCGCCCGTCTTCCACAACAGCGTGGGCGAGGAGGACTGGGAGATCACGTTCGTCGAGACGGGGCTCATGACCGGGACCGGCGCGCGCGTCGCCCGCGTGGCCCAGCACCTGGACGCCCCGCGCTTCGCCCTCACCTACGGCGACGGCATCGGCGCGGTGGACCTCTCGGCGCTCCTCGACCACCACGAGCGGGCCGGGCTCATCGGCACGCTCACCGGCGTGCACCCCTCGAGCCGCTACGGCGAGATGCACGTCCAGGGCACGACGGTCGTCGAGTTCAACGAGAAGCCGACCCTGGCCGAGGGCTGGGTCAACGGCGGCTTCTTCCTCTTCGAGCGCGAGTTCGTCTCGACGTACATCCCCCAGGACCCCGGCGTGATGCTGGAGTCCATCCCGCTGCAGCAGCTGGCCCGCGACCGCCAGCTCTCGGTGTTCGAGCACAACGGCTTCTGGATGGGCATGGACACCTACCGCGACTGGACCGAGCTCAACGGCCTTTGGGACGCCGGTACGGCGCCCTGGAAGATCTGGGAGGACTGACGTGCGCGTCCTGGTCACCGGCACCGAGGGGTACCTCGGCAGCCTGCTCGCCCCGCTCCTGCTCGCCGACGGGCACGACGTCCTCGGCGTGGACACCGGCTTCTACAAGTACGGATGGCTGTACCACGGCTCGCCGCGGACGCCCCAGACGCTCGCGGCCGACATCCGCGACCTCACGCCGCGCGACCTGGCCGGCGTGGACGCGGTCGTGCACATGGCGGAGCTGAGCAACGACCCGATCGGCGACCTCATCGGGGACGTCACCTACGACATCAACCACAAGGGCTCGCTGCGCCTGGCCGAGGTGGCCAAGGCGGCCGGCGTCCAACGGTTCGTCTACATGTCCTCGTGCTCGGTCTACGGCGTCGCCGACGGCACCGTGGACGAGTCCAGCCCCGTCGACCCGCAGACCGCGTACGCGCACTGCAAGGCGCTGGTCGAGCGCGACGTCGCGCCGCTCGCCGACGCCGGGTTCTCCCCGACGTTCCTGCGCAACGCCACGGCGTTCGGAGCCTCGCCGCGCATGCGGTTCGACATCGTGCTCAACAACCTCGCCGGGCTCGCCTGGACCGAGCGGAAGATCGCGATGACCAGCGACGGCACACCGTGGCGACCGCTGGTGCACGGCCTGGACATCGCCAAGGCCATCCGGATGACCCTCGCCGCGCCGCGCGAGGCGGTGCACGGCCAGGTGTTCAACGTGGGCAGCGAGGAGAACAACTACACGGTGCGCGAGATCGCCGAGATCGTCGCCGCCGAGTTCCCGGGCTGCGAGGTCACGTTCGGCCCGCCGAGCGCCGACAACCGCAGCTACCGCGTCGCGTTCGACAAGATCCGCGAGGTCCTGCCCGGCTACGACACCGAGTGGGACGCCAAGCGCGGCGCCGCCCAGCTCCGCGAGGTCTTCGAGCGGATCGACCTCGACGCCGCCACGTTCACCGGCCGCGGTCACACGCGCCTGAAGCAGATCGAGTACCTCATGCGCACCCGCCAGGTCGACGACCAGCTCTACTGGACGGTCGCCCCGTGATCTTCACCCCCACCGACGTCGACGGTGCCTGGATCATCGACCTCGAGCCGTTCTCGGACGACCGGGGCCTCTTCGCGCGCACCTTCGACGCCGAGGAGTTCGCCTCCCGGGGCATCGACGCCGGTGTCGCGCAGGCCAACCTGTCGTTCAACCACAAGGCGGGCACGCTGCGCGGCCTGCACCGCCAGGTGCCGCCGCACGCCGAGGGCAAGCTGGTCCGCTGCACCGCCGGGGCGATCGTGGACGTCGCGGTGGACGTGCGGCCCGGGTCGGCGACCTACGGGCGGCACGTCATGGTCGAGCTGACGGCGGCGAACCGCCGGGCCCTGTGGATCCCGCCGTACGTCGCCCACGGCTACCAGACCCTGACCGACGACGCCGAGGTGACCTACCAGGTCAGCGGCCGGTACGCGCCCGGCGGCGAGCAGGGGTTCCGGCACGACGACCCGGCGTTCGGCCTCGCGTGGCCGATGCCGGTGACCGTCATCTCCGACAAGGACGCCGCCTGGCCCCTGGTGGGCGAGGCGGCGGCGGGGGAGGCGGACGCGTGATCATCCTCGACCGGATGCTCGCGCAGCGCGCCGCCGACGGCCGCCCGGTGCGCGCCGCGCTGGCGGGCGCGGGCTTCATGGGCCGCGGCCTCGTGAACCAGATCGTGAACTCGGTGCCGGGCATGGAGGTCGTCGCGATCGCGGCCCGCCACCCCGAGCAGGGCGTGCGCGCCTACACCGAGGCCGGCGTCGACCCGTCCGCCGTCGTGCACGCGGACGACGCGCGAGGCGTGGCCGCCGCGATCCGCGCCGGCAGCCCGGTGGTCACCCCCGACGCCGGGGCGATCGCCCGGGCCGACGGCGTCGACGTGGTCGTCGACGTCACGGGGGCGGTCGAGTTCGGTGCCCGGCTCGCGCTCGACTGCTTCGAGTTCGGCAAGCACCTGGTCCTCATGAACGCCGAGGTGGACGCGACGGTCGGGCCCGAGCTCGCCCGCCGCGCGCGGGCCGCCGGCGTCGTCTACACGGGCTGCGACGGTGACCAGCCGGGCGTGCAGATGAACCTCGTGCGGTTCGTCCGCGGCATCGGGCTGACGCCGCTGGTCGCGGGGAACATCAAGGGCCTGCAGGATCCCTACCGGACGCCCACCACGCAGGCGGGGTTCGCCGCGACGTGGGGCCAGGACCCGCACATGGTGACGAGCTTCGCGGACGGCACCAAGGTCAGCGTCGAGCAGGCGGTCGTCGCCAACGCCACGGGCATGTCCGTGCACCGTCGTGGGATGCTGGGGCAGGACCACCGTGAGCACATCGACACGGCCACGGCCCTGTACGACGTCGACGAGCTCCGCGCGATGGGCGGCGCGGTGGACTACGTCGTCGGCGCGCAGCCCGGGCCCGGCATCTACGTCTTCGCGACGCACGACGACCCCAGGCAGCGCCACTACCTCAACCTGTACAAGCTCGGCGAGGGGCCGCTCTACTCGTTCTACACGCCCTACCACCTGTGCCACTTCGAGGTGCCGAACACGATCGCGCGCGCGGCCCTGCTGGGCGAGGCGACCATCGAGCCGCTCGGGGCGCCGTCGGTGGAGGTCGTGACGACCGCGAAGACCGACCTCGCGGCCGGCACGGTCCTCGACGGCCTGGGCGGGTACCACTACTACGGCGAGGCGGAGCGCGCGGACGTCACGGCGCGCGACCGGCTGCTGCCCGTCGGCGTCGCGGAGGGCTGCCGCCTGCTCCGCGACCTGCCCAAGGACGCACCGCTCACCTACGACGACGTGGAGCTCCCGGCCGGCCGCCTGGTCGACGAGCTCCGGGACGCGCAGGCGCGCCTGCTGGCGCCCGGCACCCCCGCCGCGCGCACTCTCGACACCGCGAGGTAGGACCCATGATCATCGACGCCCGGCTCCTGCCCCCTGCCGCCGAGCTGGCCGGCGACGTGTGCGTCGTCGGCGCGGGGCCGGTCGGACTGGCGGTGGTGGAGTCCCTCGCCGCCGCCGGGCTCGACGTCGTGCTGCTCGACTCGGGCGGTCCGGAGCACGACGCGCAGGCCGACGACCTGGGCGAGGCGGCGGAGATCGCGTTCGGCACCGTCACCCGGCTCGGCCACACCCGCCGCCTGGGTGGCAACGCGCACGCCTGGCAGATCCGCACCGGGCCGACGCACCGGGGCGTGCGCCTGCTGCCGCTCGCGGGCGTCGACCTCGAGGCGTGGCCGGGGGACCCGGCGAGCGCCTGGCCCGTCGCCGCCGACGAGCTCGCCAGGTACGTGGCCCGGGCGCAGGAGTGGTTCGGCCTCCCCGGGGGCTCGTTCGACCTCGCGGACCGGTTGCAGCCGGGCGAGGACCCCCGCGACCTGCTCGACGACCCCGCCGTCCGCAGCGCGGCCTTCCTCTTCGCCGACGGCGGCGCGCTCGCCGCCCGCACCGTGCCCAGCCTCGAGGCCTCGAGCGTGCGGTGCTACCACCACGCGACCGCGCTGGAGGTGCTCACCGACGAGACCGGCGGCCAGGCGACGGGCGTCCGGTTCGCCACCGCCCCAGGCCGCGAGGGCATCGTGCGCGCGCGGACCGTCGTCGTCGCGTCGGGCGGTCTGGGCTCGGCCCAGCTGCTCCTCGCGTCGGACCGGGCGCACCCCGGGGGCCTGGGCAACCGGTACGACCAGCTCGGGCGCCACTTCATGGACCACCTGCTCCTGACCGGCGGGCGGCTGTGGCCCG
The DNA here is from genome assembly GCA_023418375.1 of Actinomycetes bacterium. Taxonomy (GTDB): domain Bacteria; phylum Actinomycetota; class Actinomycetes; order Actinomycetales; family Cellulomonadaceae; genus Actinotalea. Next base: position 5,463 of record JAEZZV010000227.1, read on the forward strand.
CCGCGCCCGCGGACGTCGCTCGGCGGGCACCGTTCGACCTGCGTGTCGTGAACGGGGTGCCCGTCATGGGGCACCTCGCGCTTACCGATGCGGCCGTCCGCGACGGCGGTCTCGCCGGGTTGAGCATGCTGCTCTTCCCGCGCGCCGAGGTGCACGCCGACGAGCGGGTACTGAGCCCGCGCCAGCAGGATGGCGTCTACGCCGCCTTCGCGATCCGCGAGGCGTTGCTGCGTCGGCACCGGCCCGAGCGGGGCGCCGTCGGCCGTGCCCTGCGGGGGCTGGACGGTGTCGCGGCGCGCGTGCTCGCGGGCGCCCGGCACCCGCGCTCGAGCCTCGGGCGCGGCGGCTGGTCGGCGGGGGACACGTCCGCGCTGACGTACTTCGACGTCGTCCACCAGGCCGAGCAGGCGCCGCACCGGGACAACCGGGTCACGCTGACCGACGTGCGCGACCGGCTCGGGCAGAGGCGGATCCGCGTCGACTGGCGCTGGCACGACGAGGACGTCGCGGCGGTGCGCCGATCGCAGGACACCTTCGCCGCGTCACTCGCGCGCGCGGGCTGGGGGCGGTTCGAGCCGGCGCTCGTCGACGGACGGCCGGTCGTGGACTCCTCGTCGTCGCACCATTTCATGGGCACGGTGCGGATGAGCCGGCGGCCGGAGGACGGCGTCGTCGACGTGGACGGGGCGGTGCACGGCACGGCGAACGTGTACGTGGCGTCGTCCGCCACGTTCCCGCGCGGCGGCTACGCCAACGTGACGCTCACCGCCGTGGCGCTCGGCCTGCGGGTCGCCGACCGGGTGATCGCCGCCCACGCCGCGATCCCGCTCGCCGACGGGTCCGTCCTCGACGAGATCGCCCCGGACCCGGTGGTCGACGCGGCAGGGCCGACGACGTCGCTCATGGCCGGCCTGGCGCAGGCGGCGGCATCGGTGGCGATCGCGGCGGGCGCCATCGCCGCGCCCGCCGAGATGCCGGTGCCCGAGGTGGTCGAGGCGACGCGCGAGGAGACGTCCGACGGGGACGGGCCCCCGAGCCCCTGAGCGGGCGCTACCGATACCCGGGCGACACGTAGCCGGTGCCGGGGCCGCTGATCACGGAGCCCGGCGGCGTGCCGACGACGACCGACGGCCAGGCCGCCGTGCCCGCCCCGGTGCCCTTCGGCCAGAGGAACTCGCTGCTGGGCAGCGAGGGGTGGCGCGGCGTCACCCAGACGTCGGTGAGCCGGAGCGGCCACGACTGCGAGTCTCGCCAGATGAGGTAGGCGGAGCCCGCCTCGCCGCGGATGTCCATCCGGCGCAGGTCGAACAGCTCCGGCTGCGCCTGGGTGCCGTACTGGCCCGGGAGCAGCATGAGCCCCTGGTACTGGGTCGTCCCCCGCAGGCCGTCGACGCGCAGGATGCGCGGGCCGGCCCACGTCTGCAGGACGTCGGCGTGGTGGCCCGCGGCCGAGCCGTGCACGGTGGTGACCTCGATGTTCTGCAGCTGCACGACGGCGCCGAGCCGCTGGTCGAGGTTGATGCCCTCGCCCAGCCCGGCGCCGGTGATCCGCAGACCCTCGACGTGCACGGTCCCGGTCTGGCCGACCAGGTACAGCCCCCGGTTGCCGTGGTCCGCGGCGGTCGCGCCGGCCGGGACCTGGATCTCGCCGCCGATGAGGACGACGTTGCGCCCGCCGACGATGCGCACGCCGCCCACCGCCACGAGCGGGGTCGTGGGCATGGCCACGACGTAGTCCCGGCTGCGGTCGAGGGTCAGCACGGTCGCCGCCGACGAGACGTGCACGGTGGTCGGGCTGGTCAGCGCGGGCGGTGCCCAGCTGAGCCGCCGGTCGTCCAGGGTGTAGCACACGGCGATCGGCGTGCCGCCGACGCTCTCCAGCGTGGCCGTCGGCGAGGCCGGCTCGGACGCCGTCGCCGCGTCGGCCGGTGCGGGCGGCTCGGCGGGCGGCTCGGCCGTCGCG
>JAEZZV010000371.1 GCA_023418375.1 Actinomycetes bacterium
GGTCTCGCGGCCGATGTACCAGGCGCAGCCGCGCAAGCAGTGGGGCCACGCCTCGCTGCAGGAGACGCCTGGCCTGCGCGTGGGCCAGAACGTGACCCACGCCAAGTTCGGCACCGGCATCGTCACCGACATCGAAGGCAGCGGCGCCCACGCCCGCGTGCAGGTGAACTTCGACGATGCCGGCAGCAAGTGGCTGGTGCTGGCGTATGCGAACCTGCAGCCGGCTTAGCGCGACTCTTTATCCGCTATCGCAATTGATGCTCAACCCAAAAACGAGGTAATCGTGCGATGGGAATGAATGACGTGATTCTTGGCGAGGCAGTTTTACTAAGCAAAGACATTGCTAATGAAGATGATCTCGGGGCTGTAATCAGAGGTCACATCCGGATTGAGAATATTCTTTCTCGATACATATCTGCGGTTGTGAAAAATCCGGAAAAGATCGAAGGCAGAAGGTTCGAGTATTCGGCAAAAGTTGATATTTGTCTGGCATTGGGTCTTCGATCTGAACTGCAAGGGCCATTGATCAAGCTAGGGAAAATTCGAAATGATTTCGCCCATAAGACAGACAGATCAATTGCAGAAGAAGATTGTAATGCACTAATTTCAAGCTTCTGTGCAAGTGACAAAAAGGTTTGTGACGGTGGATTGGACAATTTTGAAACAAATGGGCCAAAGGAAAAGTCGTCGATGACTGACAAAGATAGATTCCGAATGGCTATGGTTACTTTGTGGGCGGGCTGTCGTTATGAGCTTTCAAAAGTCGAAGGGTTAACTTCATCATGAATGACAAAGACTACTCCGACTTCCTCCGCGTCCGCGACTACCTCACCGGCCTGCAGGACCGCATCTGCGCCGCGATCGAGGGGGCGGACGGCGCGGCGACGTTCCGCGAAGACCTGTGGCAGCGCGCCGAGGGCGGCGGCGGGCGCACGCGGATCCTGCGCGACGGCGCGGTGTTCGAGCAGGCGGGGATCGGCTTTTCCGACGTGTCCGGCACGAAGCTGCCGCCGTCGGCGACCGCCGCGCGGCCGGAGCTGGCCGGGGCCTCGTGGCGCGCGGTCGGCGTCTCGCTGGTGTTCCACCCGCGCAACCCGTACCTGCCGACCACCCACGCCAATGTCCGCCATTTCCGCGCCTTCAAGGACGGCGAGACCGTGGCCTGGTGGTTCGGCGGCGGGTTCGACCTCACCCCGTTCTATCCGGTCGACGAGGACGTGCGCCACTGGCACCAGGTCGCCCGCGGTCTGTGCGAACCCTTCGGCGGCCAGGCGCGCTACGACGCGCACAAGAAGTGGTGCGACGAATACTTCTTCCTCAGGCATCGCAACGAGGCGCGCGGCGTCGGCGGCCTGTTCTTCGACGACCTGCACGAGGACTTCGAGCGCGACTTCGCCTACCAGCGCGCGGTCGGCGACGGTTTCCTCGACGCCTACCTGCCGATCGTCGCACGCCGCAGGGACACGCCGTATGGCGAGCGCGAGCGCCAGTTCCAGCTCTACCGGCGCGGGCGCTACGTCGAGTTCAACCTGGTGTTCGACCGCGGCACCCTGTTCGGACTGCAGTCCGGCGGACGCACCGAATCGATCCTGATGAGCCTGCCACCGCTGGTGCGCTGGGAATACGGCTACACCCCGGAAGCTGAAAGCGACGAAGCGCGGCTGTTCGATTACCTCAGGCCGCGCGATTGGTTGGAGGAGCTGGGCTGAGCCCAGCTCTTGTAGGAGGGCCTTCAGGCCCGAGCTCTTGTTCTTGTGTTTCGAGAAAAGCTCGGGCCTGGTGTTCAACAGCCGAATGGCTGGTCAGGCCCTCCTACAAAAAGCATGCGGGAAAGAGCCATCACGCCTCCTCCGCCAGCAGGATGCTGATTCGCCCATTCGTTTCCAGCACCGCGAGCCTGATGCGCTCGATCTCGCTGCAGCCGGCCTCGCGCATCGCTTCCAGGAAATCGTCGTTGCTCACCAGTTCGCGCCTGAGCACGTCGCGGAACACCTTGCCGTCGCGCGCCAGCACGACCGGTTCGCCTTCGACCAGCGCCCGTGCGCGCGGGTGGCGCGCCACGACGAAGGCGACCAGGTAGTTCAAGCCGATCAGGCAGGTCGCCAGCAGCGCCGCGCCGACCAGCGAGTTGTCGCCGCCGTTCAGGCCGTTCTGCACCGCGTTGCCGATCAGGATCAGCAGCACGAGGTCGAACGGCGTGAACTGACCGACCGCACGCTTGCCCGACACGCGGACCAGGACCATCACCAGCACGTACACGACCAACGCGCGCAGCACGAAATGCCACCAGGGCGCGGACAGCTGCAGCAGATCGGACATGGGGCATACCGGCCGGGAGACTGTCGTCAGTCTCCCGGCCGGCCGCACAAATAAAAAGCCCCGCAGGTGGGGGAACCGGCGGGGCTTGGAACGGGACTTGGGGAGAGTCGTTCGTTCCGGGGGTCACCCCAGGGGAGTGGGTGACCTGCGACGGACGTTGCATCCGTCGCGAACAAGTTGACCACGTTTCTGCCGCGGAGTTCGTAAAGAAATCGCTTAGTCGGCGGACGAATTCAGGATGGATTTAATCCGCATGCAGCGGATATTCAGTTTCGCGACAAAAGCGCTGGAAAACCTGTCTGAAACAACAGGTTGGACCCTGTCCAAAGTCACAGGGTCGTGCAGTTCCGCTAACCGTTCTGGCGTGACGACAACATCGGAAAGCAGTGTTCCGTCCGCGTGCATGCGAGACGGCATCAATGCGCTTCGTCCCAGTTGTCGCCGACGCCGGAATCGATGACCAGCGGCACGCGCAGTTCCGCTGCCGCAGACATGCGCGCGGTGACTTCCGGGATGAGCGCGTCGACGAAGCCGGCGTCGCACTCGAACACCAGTTCGTCGTGCACCTGCAGCAGCATCTTCGCTTCGCGGGCGTGCCTGGCGATCCAGCCGTCGATGGCGATCATCGCGCGCTTGATGATGTCGGCGGCGGTGCCCTGCATCGGTGCGTTGATCGCGGCGCGCTCGGCGCCGGCGCGCAAGCCCTGGTTGCGGGCGTTGAGGTTGTCCAGGTACAGGCGGCGGCCGAACACGGTTTCGACGTAGCCGCGCTCGTGCGCTTCCCTGCGGGTGCGTTCCATGAAGTCGCGCACGCCCGGGTAGCGGCTGAAGTACAGCGCGATGTAGTCCTGGGCCTCGCCCCGGCCGATGTCGAGCTGGCGCGCAAGCCCGAACGCGCTCATGCCGTACATCAGGCCGAAGTTGATCGCCTTGGCGGCGCGGCGCTCGTTGCCGCTGACTTCGTCCAGTGGCTTG
>JAEZZV010000282.1 GCA_023418375.1 Actinomycetes bacterium
GACCGCGACCGCCGAGCGGCCCGCGGGCAAGCCGGCGGCTGCCAAGGCCCCCAAGGCGGCGGGCGCCGCGAAGGCCCCCGCGACGGCCGGTGAGGCGGGCGGAGACGACGAGGAGCTCGACTCCGACGACGTCGAGCCCGAGGACATCGAGCCCGAGGAGGTCGCCGAGGAGGACGTCGCCGAGGACATCGAGGTCGAGGACGCCGACGAGGCCGCTCCTGCGGAAGAGGAAGCCTCCGACGAGACGACGGACGACGACGCCGAGGACGGCGCCGCTCCCGCCCCCAAGGCGGCGACGGACGAGGACGAGGACACGGGCTTCACGTACTCCGACGCGGACGACGACGACGCCCCCGCCCAGCAGGTCGTCACGGCCGGCGCCACCGCGGACCCGGTGAAGGACTACCTCAAGCAGATCGGCAAGGTCGCGCTGCTGAACGCCGAGCAGGAGGTCGAGCTCGCCAAGCGCATCGAGGCCGGCCTCTTCGCGGAGGAGAAGCTCGCCGCGAGCACCGCGCTCGAGCCGAAGCTGCGCCGCGAGCTCGAGTGGATCGCGAACGACGGGCGTCGTGCGAAGAACCATCTGCTCGAGGCGAACCTGCGTCTCGTCGTCTCGCTCGCGAAGCGCTACACCGGCCGCGGCATGCTCTTCCTCGACCTGATCCAGGAGGGCAACCTCGGCCTCATCCGTGCGGTCGAGAAGTTCGACTACACCAAGGGCTACAAGTTCTCGACGTACGCCACGTGGTGGATCCGGCAGGCGATCACCCGCGCGATGGCCGACCAGGCGCGGACCATCCGTATCCCGGTGCACATGGTCGAGGTCATCAACAAGCTCGCCCGCGTGCAGCGCCAGATGCTCCAGGACCTGGGCCGCGAGCCCACGCCGGAGGAGCTGGCCAAGGAGCTCGACATGACCCCCGAGAAGGTCGTCGAGGTCCAGAAGTATGGGCGCGAGCCGATCTCCTTGCACACACCCCTGGGCGAGGACGGCGACAGCGAGTTCGGCGACCTCATCGAGGACTCCGAGGCCGTCGTCCCGGCCGACGCGGTCAGCTTCACGCTCCTCCAGGAGCAGCTGCACCAGGTGCTGGACACGCTGTCCGAGCGTGAGGCGGGCGTCGTGTCGATGCGGTTCGGGCTCACCGACGGCCAGCCGAAGACGCTCGACGAGATCGGCAAGGTCTACGGCGTCACGCGTGAGCGGATCCGGCAGATCGAGTCCAAGACCATGTCGAAGCTGCGCCACCCGAGCCGCTCGCAGGTCCTGCGCGACTACCTCGACTGAGCGCGACCAGGTCGAGCGAGGCGGGCGGGGCTCGGCCGAGCTAGGGGAGGGCCGTCGCTCCGAGCGCCTCACGCAGCAGAGCTGCGGCCTCGACCGCCTCGTCGGACCACGGTGCCTCGAGAGCGGCCACGGTGGCCGCGTCGTCCGGGCTCGAGGCCACGGCGCGGTACCAGGCGACCTCGCGCTCGAGACCGGCCACGAGCGACGTCGCGTGCGGCTCGGCGTCCGGAGACCACGGCAGCGCCCGCACGCCCGCGGCGAACTCGACGAGCAGCGACGCCAGCTCACCTGAGGCGTCGCGGATGCCGGCCAGGTCGACGACCTCGGCGGCGGCGTTCCACCTGTCGATCGCGGCGTTGGAGGGGGCGACCAGGTCGTCGTAGGTCGCGGACGTCGGCGCGGCATGCATGGCGGGCGGGTTCCCCTCTCGTGCTCGTGGTGTGATCATCGACACGTCCGCGGCCCACGTTGAGCGGTTCCAGGGGAGGGTCCCCGGGATCACCCGGGTGATCTCACCCCGCGAGAGCGGAGACGACGGGCCAGCGGTGGGACCCGCACCCGTCCGTCCGGCGTTCAGAAGGCGGTCAGCTCGGCGACGAGCCACGTCGCGGCGGCGAGGAGCGCCAGGCCGAGCTCGATGAGCATCCCGAGGGCCGTCATGCGGATCGCGAGCCAGGCCGAGGCCCAGGCCGCCGAGCGGTCACCCAGCCTCCGGTACTCCATGAGGTAGAGCCCTGCGGGGAAGAAGACCAGCAGACCGAGCAGCGGGAGCACGAAGAAGCCGACCAGGCCCGCGAGCCCGGCCACCACGAACGTCGACCGGGGCACACCCGAGGCCGCGACCCTGCGGCCCGGCACCAGGTAGCTGGCACTCCATCCGGCAGCCAGGAGGACGACGACGGCGGCGAGCACCGCCCACGCCCACCCGCCCGTGTCGATCGCCCACACGAGCACCGCCACGGCGATGATGGCCGAGCCCGGCAGCACGGGCAGCACGATGCCGACCAGGCCCACGAGGATCGCCAGGCCCACGCCGATCGCGACCAGGTCCATCGGGCCCTCCCTCCTCGTGGCGGCACGGCATCGCCGTCGTGCCCCGGCCAGCGGCGGCGCGCGGGACCGGACACGGCAGGTCCGGCCGGGCAGGACCCGGCCGGACCAGTGTGATCGGGGACGAGCGGCTCAGCGCGCGGGCGCGCCGTGCTCCTCGTGAAGGCGCTCGGTCTCGTCCTGCACGTGCAGGGCGACGTCGGCGTACGCGGACGCGTGCCGACGCGCGTGGTGCGCGCAGAACAGGAGCTCACCCTTGGCCAGCACGACGCGGACGTACGCCTGTGCGCCGCAGCGGTCGCAGCGGTCGGCTGCGGTCAGCGGTGTGGGTGTCGTCGTGGTCATGCACCCATGTAACCATCCGCGCCTGGGGTCGGTCGCATCGAGGGCCCCAGGTTCGCTACGCGCGAAGCCGCTCCGCCCGGCACGCCTCGCAGGTCCACGGCCGCCCAGCGCTTACCCTCGTCAGGTGACGAGCACGTTGTCGGAGGCCAGCTACACCGCCCGCCATCTGTCGGTCCTCGAGGGCCTGGAGGCGGTCCGCAAGCGTCCCGGCATGTACATCGGGACCACCGACAGCCGCGGCCTCATGCACTGCGTCTGGGAGATCATCGACAACGCCGTCGACGAGGCGCTGGGCGGTCACTGCGACCAGATCGACGTCGTGCTGCACAAGGACGGCTCCGTCGAGGTCCGCGACAACGGCCGCGGCATCCCCGTCGACCTCGAGCCCAAGACCGGCCTCACCGGTGTGGAGGTCGTCTTCACGAAGCTGCACGCTGGCGGCAAGTTCGGCGGCGGCTCGTACACCGCCTCGGGTGGCCTGCACGGCGTCGGCGCCAGCGTGGTGAACGCCCTGTCTGCCCGCCTCGACGTGGAGGTGGACCGCGGCGGCCGGACGCACCGGATGTCCTTCCACCGCGGCGAGCCGGGCACGTTCGCCGACCGCGGCGAGCCCAGTCCGGACGCCGTGTTCAGCCCGTTCGTCGACGCCTCCGAGCTCGCCGTCGTCGGGAAGGTCGCCAAGGGGCGCACGGGCACGCGCGTGCGGTTCTGGGCGGACCGGCAGATCTTCCCCGCGACCGCCACGTTCTCCTACGACGAGCTCGTCTCCCGCGTCCGGCAGACGACGTTCCTCGTGCCCGGCCTGCGCATCAACGTGCGCGACGCGCGCGGGGTGCCGGGCACGCCGGGTGCGGAGGGACCCCACGAGGAGACGTTCGTCGCCCACGGCGGGACCGTCGACTTCGTCGACCACCTCGCCCCGGACGCGCCGCTCACCGACATCTGGCGGCTCCAGGGCGACGGCACGTTCACCGAGACGGTCCCGATGCTCGACGAGCGCGGGCACATGACCTCCCAGGCGGTCGACCGGACCTGCCACGTCGACGTGGCGCTGCGCTGGGGGACCGGCTATGACACCGAGGTCCGCACGTTCGTCAACATCATCTCCACGCCGAAGGGCGGCACGCACCTCGCCGGGTTCGAGCAGGCCCTCGTCAAGACGATGCGCAGGCAGGTCGAGCTCAACTCCCGGCGGCTGAAGCTCGGCGGCAAGGAGACGGCGGGGGAGCGGCTGGAGAAGGACGACATCCTCGCCGGGCTCACCGCCGTCGTCACCGTCCGGCTCGCCGAGCCCCAGTTCGAGGGGCAGACGAAGGAGGTGCTCGGCACGGCGCCGGTGCGCGCCATCGTCGCGAAGGTGGTCGAGGCGCAGCTCACCGAGCGGTTCACCTCGTCCAAGCGGGACCTGCGCACCCAGTCCTCGCTACTGCTGGACAAGGTCGTCGCCGAGATGCGCGCCCGGTTGTCGGCCCGCAAGCAGAAGGAGATCTCGCGCCGGAAGAACGCGCTCGAGACGTCCGCGCTGCCGACGAAGCTCGCCGACTGCCGCAGCGACGACGTCGACCGCAGCGAGCTGTTCATCGTCGAGGGCGACAGCGCGCTCGGCACGGCCAAGCTCGCGCGCCAGTCCGACTTCCAGGCGCTCCTGCCGATCCGCGGGAAGATCCTCAACGTCCAGAAGGCTTCCGTCGCCGACATGCTCAAGAACGCCGAGTGTGCCGCGATCATCCAGGTCATCGGCGCGGGCTCCGGGCGCAGCTTCGACCTCGAGTCGGCCCGCTACGGCAAGGTCGTCATGATGACGGACGCCGACGTCGACGGCGCCCACATCCGCACGCTGCTCCTCACGCTGATGTACCGGTACATGCGCCCGCTCGTCGACGCCGGGCGCGTCTACGCGGCGGTGCCCCCGCTGCACCGCATCGAGCTGTCCGGCAGCGGAGGTCGCAAGGCCGAGTACCTCTACACGTACTCCGAGGCGGAGCTCCGGCAGACCCTCGCCCGCCTGGACAAGCAGGGCCGGCGCTACTCGAGCGACATCCAGCGGTACAAGGGCCTGGGCGAGATGGACGCCGACCAGCTCGCCGAGACGACCATGGACCCGCGCCGCCGGACCCTGCGCCGCGTCACCGCGAAGGACGCCGCGGCGGCCGAGCAGGTCTTCGAGCTCCTCATGGGCTCGGACGTCGGCCCGCGCCGCGACTTCATCGTCGCCGGCGCCGGTGCCCTGGACCACACGCGCATCGACGCGTGACGGCTCGCTAGGGTTGACCCCCGTGACCACCGAGCCCATGGCCGTCCGCGCGAATGCGCCGGTCGTGCTCGACCTGCCACCGGCGCACCTGGAGCTTTCCTGGCGCCCGCTGCACGCCGGCGACGCGACGGCGCTGCACGCGCTGATGAATGCCGTGGAGGAGGCCGACGAGACGCCGGGCCGGACTTCCCTCGCGCTGGTCGAGGAGCTGTTCACCGAGGCCTGGCGCGACATGCAGCGCGACAGCCTCGGCGGCTTCGACGGCGACGGCGTGCTGCGTGCCTTCGCCATCGTCGCGGTGCGACCCGGCGACCTGCGCACCCTGCGCGCGTTCCTGCAGGGTGGCGTCCACCCGGCGTGGCGTGGGCGCGGCATCGGGCGTGCCGTGCTGGCCTGGCTGGAGGGTCGCGGCCGGCAGAAGCTCGTCGAGTCCGGCAAGGAGCTGCCGGCTCGGCTCGCGGTGTTCGTGGACGAGCACGCCCGCGACAACCGTCGCCTCTACGCCGCGGCGGGGTTCAGCCCCATCCGCTGGTACACCGAGATGCGCCGGGACCTCTCCGAGCCGCTGCCCGAGGTGGACCTGGGGGGCGTGCGGATCGAGCCGTGGCGGCCGGACCTCGACGAGGCGGTGCGGCTCGCGCACAACGATGCCTTCGCCGACCACTGGGGCTCCGAGCCGCGGACACCGCAGGACTGGCAGCACGGGCCGCACTTCGTGCCCGAGTGGAGCTTCGTGGCGCTCGCCGGCGACGAGGTGGTGGGCTACACCCTCTCGGGTCGCTACGAGGACGACTTCCCCGTGACCGGCTTCCCGTTCGGCTACTCCGAGCTCCTCGGGGTGCGGCGCGAGTGGCGGGGTCGAGGCATCGCCGTCGCCCTGCTCGCACGCGCGATGGCGGCGTTCCGGGCCGACGGGATGGCCTACGCGATGCTCGGCGTCGACACCGCCAACCCCTCCGGGGCGCACGGCCTGTACGAGAGGCTCGGCTACCGCGCGGTGCACGGCGAGGTCCTCTACAGCGTCGAGATCTGATGCCCGGCGGTCGGCACGTGCCCTGGCCACCCGTGGTGGCGGGCGGGCTCGCCGTGCTCGGCGTCGTGGTCGCCGTGGCGGCCGCCGGCGGACCGGACGGCCCTGAACGGGCGGTGCTCGACCTCGCGGCCGCGCGCGAGGATGGCTCGTGCGCGCGGTACGTCGCGGCGACGACCCCGTTCTTCCGCAACGACCCCTACCTCGGGTCGCCGACGTGCGAGGACGTCGCCGCCGACGCCGCCAGGCTGGCGGAGCTGGGACCCCTGCGGGTCGAGGTGATCGCCGTGGTGGCCGTCGACGAGGACATCGCGGAGGTCGAGACCGTCGAGCGGTACCGGGTCGGCACCGACGACGAGTACGCGATCGCACTGGCCTACCGGACGCTGCTCACCCCGGCCGGCTGGGCGGTCGACCACGCGGACCTGACGGTGCTGCCCGCCGATTGAGCCGGCCGCGGGACCCGGTTCGGCGGCCGGCCCCCGGGCGGCGACCCCGTCCCGGGCGTGGGCGCCCGCCCCGCGTTCAGCCGACCGTGTGCACCGGTGCCGGGAGCGCGCGTCCGGACATGTCGCGGCGCGGGTCGAGCTCCGGCAGGTCGATGGCCTGGCCGGCCGAGCCCGACGCGCGGGCCGGGCCCGGGCCCACCCAGCCCAGGATCAGCGTGTCCTCCCCGCGCAGGAACCGGTGGGCACGCACACCGCCCGTCGCCCGCCCCTTGCCCGGGTAGAGCTCGAACGGGGTCACCTTGGCGCTGCCGGCCTGCGTCCCGGGAAGCGCGTCGCTCGCGCCCGCGACCGTGACGACGACGGCGCTGTCGCGCTCGGCCGCGCGGACCGCGCCGAAGAACACGACCTGGACGCCCGGGGAGAGCTTGACGCCCGCCATGCCGCCCGCGCGTCGGCGCTGCGGGCGGACCCCGGAGGCGGGGAAGTGCAGGAGCTGGGCGTCGCCGGTGACGAAGACCAGGGTGTCGTCGTCGGCGACGGTCGCGGCCCCGACCACCTCGTCGCCGTCGGTGAGGTCGATGACGTCCCATGCGTCGCCGCGTGGCAGGTCCTCGGACACCACCCGCTTGACCGTCCCGCCCGCGGTGCCGAGGGCCAGGGTCGGCGCGTCGGGCGCGAGTGACGCGAGCGCGAGGACGCGCTCGCCGGGCTGCAGGTCGAGCACCTCGGCGACGGGGACACCGCCCGAGAGCGACGGCGCGCCGTCGGTCGGGGGGATCGCGGGCAGGTCCAGCACCGGCAGGCGCACGAGCCGGCCCCGGGAGGTGACAGCCCCGACGTCCCCGCGCGCAGTCGTCGCCACGCTCGAGACGACGACGTCGTGCGCAGCGCGGCGGCCCTCGCGGGTGGGCGCGGCGTCGTCGGACGTGCGCGCCAGCAGGCCCGTGCCCGAGAGCATCGCCCAGCAGGGCGTGTCCGCGATCTCCAGAGGCGTCGCGCTCGCCCGCGCCGCGACCGAGGCGGCGGACTGCGGGCCGACTCCGCCGGCGGACTCGAGCAGGATGGTCCGGCGCGGGGTGCCGTGCATGCGGGCGACCTCGGCCATCTCGTCGCTCACGACCTCGCGCAGACGGGCGTCCGAGGCGAGGATCTGCTCGAGCTCGTCGATCTCGCGCCGCAGCTCCTCGGCCTCCTTCTCCAGCTCGATGCGGGAGAACTTGGTGAGCCGGCGCAGGCGCAGCTCGAGGATGTACTCGGCCTGGGCCTGGGAGAGGTCGAACACCTGCATGAGGCGGTCCCGCGCCACGTCGGCGGTGTCGGACGTCCGGATCACCTGGATCACCTCGTCGATGTCCAGGATCGCGACGAGCAGGCCCTCGACCAGGTGCAGGCGGTCCTTGCGCCGCGCCAGCCGGTACGCCGACCGTCGGCGGACGACCGTGAGCCGGTGGTCCACCCACACCTGGACGAGCTCGCGCAGGCCGAGCGTGCGCGGCTGGCCGTCCACGAGGGCGACGTTGTTGATGCCGAACGAGTCCTCCATCGGCGTGTGCCGGTAGAGCTGCTCGAGCACGGCCTCGGGGTTGAAGCCCGACTTGACCTCGACGACCAGGCGCAAGCCCTTCTCGCGGTCGGTCAGGTCGATGACGTCGGAGATCCCGGAGAGCTTCTTGGCCTGCACGCCCTCCTTGATCTTCTCGATCACCTTCTCCGGCCCGACGCCGTACGGCAGCTCGGTGACGACGATGCCCTTGCGCCGCGGCGTGACGTTCTCGATCTTCGTCGTCGCGCGCGTGCGGAAGATGCCGCGGCCGGTCCGGTACGCCTCGCGCACGCCCTCGAGGCCGACGATCTTGCCGCCGCCCGGAAGGTCGGGGCCCGGGACGAAGCGCATGAGGTCCTCGAGCGTCGCGTCGGGGTGCGCCACCAGGTGCCGCGCGGCCGAGACGACCTCCACGAGGTTGTGCGGCGCCATGTTGGTCGCCATGCCGACCGCGATGCCGGAGGCGCCGTTGACCAGCAGGTTCGGGATCGCCGCCGGCAGGACCGACGGCTGCATGAGCTTGTTGTCGTAGTTCGGGACGAGGTCGACCACGTCCTCGTCGAGGTCCTCGACCATCGCCATCGCGGCGGGCGCGAGGCGGGCCTCGGTGTACCGCGGGGCCGCAGGGCCGTCGTCGAGCGAGCCGAAGTTGCCGTGCCCGTCGACGAGCGGCAGGCGGAGCGAGAACGGCTGGGCCATCCGGACCAGGGCGTCGTAGATCGCCGTGTCACCGTGCGGGTGCAGCTTGCCCATCACGTCGCCCACGACGCGGGCGGACTTCACGTACGCGCGGTCGGGCCGCAGGCCCATCTCCGACATCTGGAAGAGGATCCGTCGCTGCACCGGCTTGAGGCCGTCCCGCGCGTCGGGCAGCGCCCGGGCGTAGATGACCGAGTAGGCGTATTCGAGGAACGACCCCTGCATCTCCGCCGCGACGTCGACGTCGACAATCGTCTCCTCATACGGCGTCGGGTCGGTCGGGCCGGCGGGGCGACGGGCCATCGGTGCGCGGGTCTCCTCGGGTGGGGGCCGCCGGGGCGGCGGGGGACGCACCATTGTCCCTCCCCGGCGTGCTCCGCCCGGCACCGGCGCGCCACGAGCCGCGCCCGCGGGCCGGTCGGGCGCGGCCGGTAGCGTGTGCCCGTGGCAGACGAGGACGCCGGCCCGGCCGCGACCGCCCCGGTGGGCTATCCGTTGCACTGGGAGGCCGACGTCGTGCTGCGGGACGGCGGCACCGCGCACGTGCGCCCGATCCGGCCCGACGACGCCGACGCGTTGCAGGCCTTCCACGTCGCCCAGTCCCAGCGGTCCACGTACTTCCGCTTCTTCGCCCCGCTCGAGCGGCTGCCCGATGCCGAGCTCGAGCGCTTCACGCGGGTCGACCACCACGACCGCGTCGCCCTCGTGGCGGTGAGCGTCGAGGACGGCGTGGAGCGGATCATCGCCGTCGCACGCTTCGACCGCACGGCCCCGACGACGGCCGAGGTCGCGTTCAACGTGTCGGACCGCCACCACGGTCGCGGGCTGGGTTCCGTGCTGCTCGAGCACCTGGCGGCGGCTGCGCAGGAGCGAGGCGTGCACCGGTTCACCGCTGAGGTGCTCCCGCAGAACGGCCGCATGCTCGCGGTGTTCCGGGAGGCCGGCTACGAGGTCCACCAGAGGCTCGACGACGGGATCGTCTGGGTCTCCTTCGACGTCGACCCGACCGAGCGCTCGATCGCGGTCATGGCGGACCGCGAGCACCGCGCCGAGGCGCGCAGCGTCTCGGGGCTCCTCACACCCGCGTCGGTGCTCGTGGTCACCGACGTGCACGCGCCCGACCACCCCGCCGCGTGCGCCGTAGTCCGGCACCTCGTGGCCCAGCCGGCGGGTGCGGGCACGCGTGCGCCGGTCGTGCACGTCGTCGGCTGGCCGGGGGCCCCCGAGCCCGCACGCTCGTGGGGCTCGGCCGCCGAGCTGCGCGACGGCGTGGACCTGCTC
>JAEZZV010000329.1 GCA_023418375.1 Actinomycetes bacterium
CCCGCGACGCTGACCTGCTGGCCCAGCACCGTCCGGAGGGCGAGCTCGGCCGCGTCCACGGTGCCGGGCACGCGGAGCCCGGGGTGCGCGGCGACCATCGGCGCGAGGGCCGGGTCCTCGGCGAGGACCTCGTCGATGCGGGCCGGGTCGGCGTCCAGATCCGCCCAGTGACGCAGGCGCCCGACGGCGCGGCTCAGCTCGTCCAGGCTCGGCAGGACCAACCGGGCGACGACGCCGTCGGTCAGGTCCAGCTCGGCCAGCACGGGCCCGGCGTGGCCCGGCAGGACGCGCCGGACGACGCGCCCGTCGACCTCCTCCAGCCCGGCCACCGCGCGGGCCGCGACGTGCGCGAGCCAAGCGTCGGCGTCGAACGGCTGCCGATGGCGCAGCCGGAGCTCGAGCGCGCCGCCGGCCCCGGGCCGGCTCCGGGCCGCGCGTCGCAGGGACGACGGCGGCGCCCCGACGTGTGCGCGCATGACGTCGTTGAACTGGCGGACGCTGCGAAACCCTGCGGCGAAGGCCACCTGCGCGAGGGGGAGGTCCGTCTCGTCGATGAGCATGCGGGCGACCTGGGCGCGGCGGGTGCGGGCGAGCTCGGCCGGCGGCGCACCGAGCTGTGCGACGAGCACGCGGTGGAGGTGCCGCGGGCTCACGGCGAGGCGTGCGGCGAGCCCCTCCACGCCCTCGGCGTCCACCACGCCCTGCTCGAGCAGGCGCAGCGCCCGACCCGCGAGGTCGGCGTCGAGGTCCCAGTCGCGGGTGCCGGGCTGGGCGTCCGGCCGGCAGCGTCGACAGGCCCGGAAGCCGGCGGACACGCAGGCTGCGGCACTGCGGTGGAACACGCAGTTCTCGGGGCGCGGCGTCCGCGACGGACACGACGGGCGGCAGTAGACACCCGTCGTGACGACCCCGACGAACAGTCGGCCGTCGAACCGGGGGTCCCGAGCGCTCACCGCCCGGTACGCCAGCTCCACGTCCGGGAACGTGCCCGCACCACGCTGGCCCACCGCTGCTGTCATGACGTCATTCTGCGGGGCACCGGGCCGGTGTGCTGGCGGGCATCGGACATCGCGGTGGTGGGTGGACGACCGTGCTCGGCTCGTCCCGGGCCCCTGCGCCGGGCGGCGGTGTCAGTGCGCCGGGCGGCTCGACCGCCCGGGATCACGTCAGGCCTGCGTGTCCCGCTGCTCCGGGATGCCACGCAGCAGCTGCCGAACCTCCGACTCGCGGTAGCGCCGGTGGCCACCGAGCGTGCGGATCGACGAGATCTTCCCCGACTTGGCCCACCGGGTCACCGTCTTGGGGTCCACGCGGAAGAGAGCCGCCACCTCGGATGGGGTCAGCAGCGTGTCCTGCTCAGCCTGTCGGGCGTTCATGGCTCCTCCTTCATGTGCGGTGAGGGCTCTCCCAGGTAACACGACACCGCATGGAACTATTCTCACAGGCCGGTTCAAGTTGCGCACACGGGACAGAACGCCGACGGCCGGACGGACCAGGCACAGAGGTGCGGAAACGGCGCGGAAGGGGCAAGCCAGACACGCGTCCACGGCGGATTACGCCGCTGTACCGGTCCCGGACCACGGATCGCGCATAATCCTGTGAATCGGCTCATGGGGTCACCAGGTGGGCGGCTCGCCCTTCGCCCCGCTCACGATGTACCGTTGCGACGACGATTCCAGCACCCCGGGGCCGCACGTGACTGCACGGTGCCGCCCCGCTTCCACGTAAGAGGGGGTCGATGCCATGGGGCGCGGCCGTCAGAAGGCGAAGCAGACCAAGGTTGCCCGTGAGCTGAAGTACTTCACGCCCGCCACGGACTACCGGGCCCTCGAGAAGGAGCTCAAGACCGGCGGCGGCATCGTCACCCACGCAACCGAGGACGTCTCCGTCGACGACGAGGACGAGGACGAGGACGACGACTGGTCCGACGAGGACGACGACGAGGTCCGCTGACGGCTCACGCCGTGTGCTGACCCTCCAGGAGCACGGCCCCGCCGTGCACGCCCTTCGTGCCGCGCACGAGGCGATGAGCCTCGTGCGCGTCGTCGTCGTGCGTGACGCGACCGAGCACCCACGCGTCCACGCCTGACGCGGCCAGGCCGGCCAGGGTGGCCGCGACCCCGTCGGAGCCGACGACGGCGACCATGCCCACCCCCATGTTGAGGGTGGCCTCGAGGTCGGCCTCCGGCACGCTCCCGAGGTCACGGACCAGCGAGAACACCGGCGGCACCGCCCACGTCGAGCGGTCGACCTCGGCCAGCAGCCCCGCGGGGATGACCCGGGCGAGGTTCGCCGCGAGCCCGCCGCCGGTGACGTGCGAGAACGCGTGCACCTGCGCCGCAGGGTCGGCGGCGAGGTCGAGGCAGGGCCGGGCGTACAGGCGCGTCGGCTCGAGGAGCTCCTCCCCGAGCGTCCGGCCGAGCTCGTCGACGTGCCGGTCGAGCGCCCAGCCCGACGCGGCGACGACCGCCCGCACGAGCGAGTACCCGTTCGCGTGCAGACCCGAGGAGGCCATCGCGACGAGCACGTCCCCCGCGCGCACGCGCGCCGGCCCGAGCAGCGCGTCCTTCTCGACGACGCCGGTCACGGCGCCGGCGAGGTCGTACTCGTCGGGCGCCATGAGGCCCGGGTGCTCCGCGGTCTCGCCGCCGACGAGCGCCGTCCCGGTCTCCCGGCAGGCCTCCGCGATCCCGCGCACGACGGCGGCGATCCGCTCGGGCACGACGCGCCCGGTCGCGATGTAGTCGGTCATGAAGAGCGGCTCGGCGCCCACTACGACGACGTCGTCGACCACCATGCCGACGAGGTCGTAGCCGATCGTGTCGTGCACGTCCATGGCCTGGGCGATCGCGACCTTCGTGCCGACGCCGTCGGTCGACGTGGCGAGGAGCGGGTGGCGGTAGCGGGTCAGGGCACGCGCGTCGACCAGACCCGCGAAGCCGCCGACGCCGCCCAGGACGCGGTCGCCGTGGGTCGCCTTCACCGCGTCCCGCATGAGCTCGACGGCGCGGTCACCCGCGGCCGTGTCCACGCCCGCGGCGGCGTAGGTCATCTTCTCGCTGGTCATGGCCGCTCCAGGGCAGTCGCGCCACCCGCGGAGGGCAGCAGCGCGGACAGTCCGTCCTCGGGGGCGCCGAGCGGCAGCTCGGCCTGCTCGAGGAGGTTCTTCCCGAGGTGGTGGGCCGCGGGCAGCTCGATGGGGTACCGGCCGGTGAAGCAGGCCGTGCACAGGCGCGACGCCGGCTGCTCCGTCGCGGCGACCATGCCGGCGAGCGAGACGTAGCCGAGCGAGTCGGCGCCGATGGACCGGCCGATCTCCTCAGGGGTGAGCCCCGGCGCGATGAGCTCGGCGCGCGAGGCGAAGTCGATCCCGTAGAAGCAGGGCCACTGCACCGGGGGCGACGAGATCCGTACGTGCACCTCGGCGGCCCCCGCCTCACGCAGCATCCGGACGAGGGCCCGCTGGGTGTTGCCCCGCACGATCGAGTCGTCCACGACCACCAGGCGCTGGCCACGGATGACCTCGCGCAGCGGGTTGAGCTTGAGCCGGATGCCGAGCTGGCGCAGCGTCTGCGACGGCTGGATGAACGTGCGGCCCACGTACGCGTTCTTGGTCAGCCCCTGCGCGTAGCGGATCCCGGACTCGGCGGCGAAGCCGATCGCGGCGGGCGTCCCGGACTCGGGGACCGGGATGACCAGGTCCGCCTCGACGGGGTGCTCGCGGGCCAGGGTGCGCCCCATCTCCACCCGGGCCGCGTGCACGGACCGACCGCCGATCGTGGTGTCCGGGCGCGCCAGGTAGACGTACTCGAAGACGCAGCCGCTCGGCGTCGGCTCGGCGAAGCGCTGCGCGCGCAGGCCGTCGGCGTCGATGACGACGAGCTCGCCCGGGTCGATCTCGCGGACCAGGGCCGCGCCCACGATGTCGAGGGCCGCCGTCTCGGAGGCGACCACCCAGCCGCGCTCGAGCCGGCCGAGCACGAGCGGGCGCACGCCGTGCGGGTCGCGGGCGGCGTACAGGGTGTGCTCGTCCATGAAGACCAGCGAGAACGCCCCGCGCAGACGCGGCAGGACCTCGAGCGCCGTGGCCTCCAGGGTGCGGTCGGGGTCGCCGGCCAGCAGGGCGGTGACCACCGCGGTGTCGGTCGTGGACCGGCCGAGCGCCCCGCGCCGCGCCGCGCCGTAGCGCTCGGCGACGAGCTCGAGCAGCTCGCGGGTGTTGGTGAGGTTGCCGTTGTGGCCGAGGGCGATCGTGCCGCCAGCCGTCGGGCCGAGCGTCGGCTGCGCGTTCTCCCAGGTGGTCGCGCCCGTCGTCGAGTAGCGCGTGTGCCCGATGGCGATGTGCCCAGTGAGGGAGTTGAGCGCGGTCTCGTCGAAGACCTGGGAGACGAGCCCCATGTCCTTGTAGACGAGCAGCTGCTCGCCGTTGGACGTCGCGATGCCCGCGGACTCCTGGCCGCGGTGCTGCAGCGCGTACAGCCCGAAGTAGGTGAGCTTGGCGACCTCCTCGCCGGGAGCCCAGACCCCGAAGACGCCGCATGCGTCCTGGGGGCCCTTCTCGCCGGGGAGCAGGT
The DNA here is from genome assembly GCA_023418375.1 of Actinomycetes bacterium. Lineage (GTDB taxonomy): Bacteria > Actinomycetota > Actinomycetes > Actinomycetales > Cellulomonadaceae > Actinotalea. Next base: position 4,575 of record JAEZZV010000329.1, read on the forward strand.
CGTGGTTCAGTCGTCCGTCTCCGCGGGCCACGCCGTCATGGTGTCACACGCCGCGGCGGCGTCGTCCAGCCTGCCCGCGCCCTGGGACCGGGCCGTCCGACGGCGCGGCGCGCCTCAGGAGCGGCGGTCCAGGAGCACGGCGACGACCGCCCCGCCGAGCGCGCCGAGCAGCGCCGCACCGGTGGCGGAGAACAGGGCCGCGTAGCCGAGGTCCGCGTCGCGACCCGTCGCGGCGGCGACGACGAGCGTCGCGACGACCGCCACCAGCACGCCCGTCACGGCTCCCGCGAGCGCGAACGCCCGGTAGCGCGGCGCCCTGCGCACCTGGGCGACCTCGCCGACCGGCACGACCGCCGCGTCGCCGGGGCCCGCGGGCGCGGGGTCCGCGGGCGCGGGATCCGCGGGATCTGCGGGGTGAGGCGTCACGTCTGGGGCGTCGGGCACGGCTCGATGCTACGAGACGGCGCCCGCGACCGGACCCGGGGACGGGTGTGGGGGCCGGCCCGAAGGCCGACCCCCACACCTCTCACTCGCTCACGGCGACCCGGGCCGGGTCACCGGGTGACGGTCACTCGACCGCGCAGTCCACCCCGTTGAGCTGGAACGCCGTCGGCGCGACGGTGCCCCGCGGGGCCTTGCCGATGAACGCGAAGCCCGTCGACTGGTCCGGGTCCAGGACCCGGTTGAGGAACGTGCCCGTCGCGGTCACGTCGGCGCCGCGCTGACGGATGGTCGCCCCGATGCCGAGGCCGGCCTTCTCGCCCTTGGTGTACGACCACGTGAGCGACCACGGGCCGACGGGGTCGGTCCCGGTGTTCGTCACCTCGACGCCACCCAGCAGCAGGCCCGGCCACACCCGGACGGCGTCGTAGGACACGACGCACGCGGGACCGGCGACCTCGGCGACCGGGACGGTGAACGACGTCGTCGTCCCGGTGCTCGGCACCGTGACGACCACCTCGAGGTCGCCGGCCGCGGCGCCCTCGGGGATGGCGAACGTCGCCGTGGCGGTACCGACCTCGTCGGTGGTGTCGACGATCGCCGGGTCGATGGCGGCCGAGGCCACCTCGGTCCCGCCGATCGTGAGGACGGCCGTCGGCGCGTCACCCTGCGGCTCGCCGGCGCTGAACAGCAGCGACGACAGGTTCACGGTGACGGAGTCGCCGGGCAGGAACCCGCCCTCGGGCGCCGGGGTGGCCTGCACGCCGACGGCGCGCTGGGCCAGGTCCGGGCTGATGGGCGTGAACTCGGCGAAGTAGTCCACGAACGCCGCCAGGTCGACCTTGCCGGTGTCGGCACGGTTCGTGCCGAGGGCGAGCGCCCCGAAGTTGTCACCGCCGGCCGCGAGGAACGAGTTCGCCGCGACGCGGTAGGTGGCGTTCGGGTCGAGCGGCTCGTCGCCCACCCAGGCCTGCGTGATCCGCGAGCCGGCCGCCGCCGTCGGGTCGTAGGTGTACGTGAGCCCCGCGACGCCCAGCTTCAGGAACGGACGGCTCGCGCCGGCCGGCTGCCACTGCTGCTCGAGGACCTGGATCACCTGGTCGCCCCGCAGGTCGAGCGCCACGAGCGTGTTGGCGAACGGCTGGACACCGGCGGCCTCCGCGTAGGTGACGTTGCCGTCGGGGTCGGTCGCGCCGGTCGACGCGTAGGTGAGGTTCGCCCGCAGGCCGCCCGGGTTCATGAAGGCGATCTGCGTGTTCTGGCCCTGGGTGGCCCAGAGCTGGACGTCGGCGACGAGGTTGCCCAGCGTCGACTCGCCGCCCCGGTTCTCGGCCCCGCCCGCCTGCCTCGCACGGTTGAGGCTGGCCGTGATGTCACCGAGCCGGACCGCGCCCTCGACCTTCGCCACGTCGACGGCGTCCGCCACGATCTGCGCGACGGCGGCGTTCGGCGGGTACGCGTTGAACAGCGGCAGGACCTCCGCCGTCGCGGCCGTGACGTCCCCGGACTCGGGGTCCACGGTGAGCTGCACGTGCGCCAGGTTCTCGCCGTACTGGCCGGAGCCGACCACGGGAAGCGGCACGTCGCCGGGGAGCAGGTGCGCGAACTTCTGGTGGGTGTGACCGGTGAAGACCGCGTCCACCTCGTCGCTCAGCCCGCGGGCGACGTCCGCGAACGCGGTGTCACCGGTCGTGTCCTCGATGGCGCCCGTGTCGGGGCCCTCGTGCATGAGGACGACCACGACGTCCGCCTCGCCGTTCGCCTCGTCGCCGTCGGACAGGTCGGCGGCCACGCGGTTCACCTCGGTGACGAGGTCGCGGACCTCGAGCGTTGAGATGCCGGCCGGGCTGACGAGCTCCGGCAGGAGCTCGGTCATGGCGCCGATGAAGCCGATGCGCACGCCCCCGCGCTCCTCGATCGCGTACTCGTCGTAGGCCGGCTCACCGGTCGAGCGGTCGTAGATGTTCGCCGCGAGGTACGGGAAGTCGACCAACGGGAGCACCCGGTCGTCGACGTCGGCGCGGCCCTGGTCGAACTCGTGGTTGCCGAAGGCGGCCACGTCCAGGCCCATCGCGTTGAGGGCGTCGATCGTCGGCACGTCCTGCTGGATGAACGACGTGAACGTCGTCGCGCCGATGTTGTCGCCGGCCGAGACGAACACCGTGTTCGGGTTGGCCGCGCGGAAGGCGTCCACGGCACCGGCGAGGACGGCGGCGCCGGCGGCCGGCGTCGCGGCCTCGAGGCGGCCGTGGAAGTCGTTGATCCCGAGCAGGTCGATCGTCACCGGCGCCGCGGCGGCGGTGATGCCGACGATCGTCGGGTCGTGGTCGGAGGCGCGGTAGACCGTGCCGAGCTCGGGCGCGGCGCCGTAGTACTGCAGGCCCGACCACTCGTCGGCGTTGATGTCCCACACGTCCGCGCCGGTCACGCGGGCGGCGAAGGTGCTGGTGCCGAGCGCGTGGTCGAGCGAGCCGAGCTCGCCGTCGAATGTGTAGCTGTACTGGCCGGGCGCCGACGTGGCGACCAGGTCGACCAGGCCCGCGTCCGTCAGCGTGACGACCGGGTCCTCCTTCGAGTAGGAGTTCAGGTCACCCAGCACGACGACGTCGCTCGTGCCCGCGTCCTGGATCCCCGCGACGAAGCCCGCGAGCGCCTGCGCCTGGGCGACGCGCTCGGCGTTGTACCAGCCCTGGCCGTCCGCCGGCTCACCGGTCTGGCCCTCCGGCGGGGACTTGGACTTGAAGTGGTTCGCGACGACGGCGAACGGAGCGCCCGCGCCCGGGTCGAAGACCTGGGCGATCGGCTCGCGCGCGTTGTCGAACGCGGCGTCCACCAGCGCCTGCCCGTCGCCCACGGGGGTGACGGCGTCGGTGCGGTAGATGATCGCGTTCATGATGACGTCGGTGCCCGACTGGACCGCGGGGTCCAGCAGGGCGGCCGGCGTCGGGACGTAGGCCCAGACGTCGGACCCGGCGGCGGCGTTGAGGCCGGCGACCAGGTCCGCGACCGCGACGTCGGGGGTGCCGTCGCCGAAGTGCGTGGAGTTCTCCATCTCCTGCAGGGCGACGACCTCGGCGCCCAGCGCGGTGATGGCCGCGACGATCTTGCCCTTCTGCGCCGCGAACTGCTCCGGGCTGCGGGCACCGCGGGCGTCGGAGTCCTCCGTGGTGAGCGTGGTGAAGTAGTTCAGCACGTTGAACGACGCCACCTGGAGGTCGCCGCCGACGACGTCGGGCGTGGCCGGCCGGGGGTTGGTGTCGGCGAACGTCGGCTCGAGCGCATCGGAGGTCGTCGCGTCGATCGGCGTGGTCGGCTGCAGGCGCCACAGGTTGAAGCCGTAGCTCAGGACGTAGGCGAGGTCGCCGAACTCGACCCTGTCGCCGGTGCGCACCGGGGCGCCGGCGGGCAGGTAGGGCTGCTTCGGCGTCGAGGACGAGAGCCGGGTGCTCTTCCCGTCGTCGAGCACGATCATCGCGGCGTCGTTGGCGGCCGCGACCGCGTCGGCGTCGGGGCCCGGGCGCGCGACCTCGGTGCTCTTCACGGGCATCGCGGCGGGCGCGAGCCACAGCGAGCCGTACTGGTCAGCCTCGTGGAACGAGGCCACGAAGTAGTCGCCCGCGGGACGGACGAGCATGCCCTCGTACTGCTCGCGGGCTGCGCCGACGACGGTGTCGGGAAGCGCGACGGGCTCGGGCAGGGCGTTGCCGGAGGAGAGGACGGTGACGGTGTCGCTGGTGCGGGTGGCGCTGATCTGCGTCACTGCGGAGTACTCGCTGGGCTGCCCGGTGACCTGCACCTTGTCGCCGATGGCGACGGTGGGCTTCGGGCTCCGGTTGCCGAAGTAGACGAAGATGCCGTCGGAGGCGCCCGGGGTCGCGTCGGCCGCGCCACCCGAACCCTCGGTCTGCACGTAGATGCCGTTGTAACCACCGGTCTTGTGGTCGGCGGTGACGATCCCCTCGATCGTGACGGGGGTCGTCAGTGTCGTCGCGTCCCCGGTGCCCTGCACCGTGGCGATCGGCACGACGTCGGCGGCCTGGGCGGCGACCGGCATGAGAACGGCAGTCAGAGCGAGGGCTGTGACTGCCGTGAGAGGAACGAGGCGTCCGGTGGGACGCCGGTCGTGGTGCATGAGCAACCTCCGCGAGGGCGAACGGCGCTGGTAGCGCCCTGTCGGGGGGACGCTAGACCGGTCATGACCGAAAAAGCCAGACAAGGCATGACTTCAGTCATCTCGTCCTTCACAAGTGTTCACATGACGAGTCGGTCGTTCACCATGTGGCCATCGCGCGGGCTGCGCCGACCGCCCGGCAGGATGGCCGTCATGAGCGTGCTCGTCTTCACCCGCACGACGGACTACCGCCACGACTCGATCCCGCACGCGGTCGACGTCGTGCGCGAGCTGCTGGCCGCCGAGGGGCACGACGTCGAGCACTCCGAGGATCCCGCGACGCACCGCGACCTGGCCGGGCGTCCGCTCGTGGTGTGGCTGTCGACCTCGGGCGCGGTGCTCGGCCGCCGCGAGCGGCGCGCCTTCGCGACCTGGCTGGCCGACGGCGGCGCCTGGGCGGGGATTCACTCCGCCACGTTCAGCGAGCCCGGCTGGGACGAGTTCCCGCTGATCGCGGGTGCGCGGTTCGTGGACCACCCGGAGCTCACGACGGGCACCGTCCGCGTGGCCGACGCCGACCACCCCTCCACGCGCGACCTGCCACCCGGCTGGGTGCACGCCGACGAGTGGTACAACTTCGACCGCTCGCCCGCCGAGCGTCGGGTGCTGCTGACCGTCGACGAGTCGAGCTACGCGGGCGGCACGATGGGCGACCCGCACCCGGTCGCCTGGTACGGGCCCTACGGCGCCGGCCGCACCTGGTACACCTCGCTCGGCCACGCCGCCGAGGCGTACGACGACCCGACCTTCCGCGCCCACCTGCGCGGTGGGCTGCTCAGCCTGCTCCCGCCGCGGTAGCCCCCCGCGCCCGCCGCACGGCTAACCGCGCAGGCCCTCCAGGGGCAGCGCCGGCCCGAGGTCCGCGCGCAGGCCCGACGCCGAGACGCGGCC
>JAEZZV010000348.1 GCA_023418375.1 Actinomycetes bacterium
CCCGCGGACCGCGAGCGCTGCGAGCTCGCCCTGCGCCTCCTCGCGCGGCGCCCGTTCCGCGCCACCTGCCTGCGCCGGTCCCTCGTCCTCGCCTCGCTGCTCCGGCGGCACCGCCCGGCCCTGCGCGTCGGCGTCGCCAAGACGTCCGGCGCGGTCGCCGCGCACGCCTGGCTCGAGCTCCACGGCGCCACCCTCGACCCCGAGGCGGCCCAGTACCGCGGCCTCGCTCCCGTCCGCGCGACGGTGGGCGGCCGATGAGCGCCCCGCTGGACCGTCAGCGCCTGTACGGCCTGGTCGTCGAGTCCGAGCTGGACCTGCACCAGAACCGCCCCGCCGGGCCCGACGAGGCGCCCGACGTGCGCTTCCGCTGGGGCGAGCCGCGCACGCGCCGCGCCCAGGGCAGGGCCGTCGCGGGTGACCTCCTGCTCGACTCGGGCTCCCGCCGCTACGGATACGTGATCGTCGAGCGGCCGGACGGCACCCACCTGCTGCGGTTCTTCGGCGCGTGCGACGCGGAGATCTCGGCCGACCTGACCGAGGTCGCGGTGCACCCGGTGGTCGGCGCGGACCCGGGCATCGCCGTCGTCCTGGCCACGGGCGCCGTGCTCGCCTACCTCCTGGTCCGGCGCGGTCACGCCGTCCTGCACGGCAGCGCCGTGGCGGTCGACGACGGTGCCGTCGCGTTCGTGGCCCCGTCCGGAGGCGGCAAGTCCACGATGGCCACGCTGCTGTGCGCCGACGGCGCTGGCCTGGTCACCGACGACGTGCTGCGGGTGGACCTCGACGGCCCGGACGCCCCCGTGCCGACGGTGCGCGCGGGCGCCACGGGACTGCGCCTGCGCAAGGGCGCCGACACCCTCGTCGACCTGTTCGGGGCCGACGCGCCGGGCCGGCACGTGAGCGCGGACCAGCGCCAGGTGCTCTCGCCGGGCGGTGACGTGCCCGACGCGCTGCCGCTGCGCGCGATCGTCGTGCCCTTCCCCGAGCACGGGCTCGAGGCGCTGGAGGTCGAGCGCATCGACCCCAAGCAGGCGCTCTTCGACCTGCTGAGCTTCCCCAGGCTGCTGGGCTGGCGGGACCGGGCCTACCTGTCCCGGCACCTCGGTGAGGTCGCGGCCCTGGTGGGTGCCGTGCCGGTGCTCCGGGCGCGCGTGCCGTGGGGGCCGCCGTTCTCCCCGCGCATCGCCCCCGAGCTGCGGGCCGCCGTCGCGGCGTTCGCGGCTCAGCCCTCGGGGCGGTAGGGCTCAGCCCTCGGGGAGGTAGGCCGCCGCCTGGAGCCGGAAGAGCTCGGCGTACCGGCCCCCGAGCGCCATCAGCTGGTCGTGGTCGCCCTGCTCGACGACGCGGCCCGCCTCGAGCACGTAGATGCGGTCGGCCGTGCGCACGGTTGAGAACCGGTGCGAGACGACGAGGGCGCTGCGCCCGGCGAGCACGGTGCGCAGGGACGCGAACAGGTCGTGCTCGGCGCGCGCGTCCATCGCCGCCGTCGGCTCGTCGAGCACCACCAGGGGCGCGTCCCGGTACAGCGCGCGCGCCAGGGCGACCCGCTGCCACTGGCCGCCTGACAGCTCCCGCCCGCCGGGGAACTCGCGGGACAGCGGCGTGTCGTAGCCGTCGGGCAGCCCGGCGAGGGCGGCGTCGATCCCCGCGGCGGCGGCCGCGGCACGGACCCGGACGGGGTCGGGCACGTCGTCGGGCCGCCCGATCGCGACGTTGTCGGCGGCGCTGAACGCGTACCGCTGGAAGTCCTGGAAGATCACGGTCACGAGGCGCCGCAGGCTGCTCCCGCGGTAGGCCCGCGCGTCGACGCCGTCCCAGCGCACGGCGCCCGCGGTCGGCGCGTAGAGGCCGGCCACGAGCTTGGTGAGCGTGGTCTTGCCCGAGCCGTTCTCCCCGACCAGCGCGACGACCTCGCCGCGACCCACGGTGATGGAGACGTCGGACAGCGCCGGCCGGTCCGCGCCGGGGTAGGTGAACCAGACGCCGTCGGCGGCGACGGTGCCGAAGGCCGCGGGGGCGTCGACGCGGTCGTCGTCCTCGTCGTCGGGGCGGACGGCGCAGAAGGCGTCGACGTCGTCGAGGAACAGGCCGGACTCGAACACCAGCCGCACGCCGCCCGCGATCGCCTGCACCTGGGTCGCCAGGAGGCGGATCGCGACGATCGCCGCGCCGGCCGCCGCGACGGCGACCTCACCCTCGGCGACCGCCCACACGAGCGCGGCGAGCGTGAGCGCGAGGGCGGCCGCGGCGGCGAGGTTGCCGACGGCGGCGAGCACGGACCGGCGTCGCACGTGGCCGCGCAGCGCCGCCAGGTAGCGGTGCTGGACGGCGTCGAGCCGGCGCCGCAGCTCGCCGGCCAGGCCGAAGGCGCGCACCTCGGCGGCCTCGTCGCGCCCGGTCTGGAGCAGGATCAGGTACTCGCGGAGCCGGTGCGCGGGGGCCTGGCGGACGGCGAAGTCGAACTCGAGGCGGCTCTCGCGCCGCCCCGTGAGCACCAGCGGCAGCCCGCCCAGCAGGAGGAGGGGCAGGAGCAGGGGGTGCAGGCTCACGAGGGCGGCGCCCAGGCCGAGGCTCGCAAGGGCGGCACCGCTGGCCATGACGAGCCCCTGCGTGACCTGGTAGGGCCGGTAGAGCGCGTTCGCCTCGACGCGCTGCAGGCGGTCGAAGAACTCGGGGTCCTCGAAGTGCCGCAGGCTCACGCTGGTCGAGGTGTCCAGGACCTGCCGCCAGGTCTGCGCCGTCACCTTCTCCGCGAGCAGGCGCTCGACGTTCTGCTGGACGGCGGCGGTGATGCCGGCCAGGGCGGTGACGCCCGCGAGGACCCCGACCGGGAGCCAGAGGTCGGCGAGCGGTCCGTCGCCGTCGCCGACCGCGAGGATGGCGGTCAGCACGCGCTCGACGGCGAGCACCTGGACGGCGAGGGCCGCCGCCGCGAGCACCTGGAGGCCGAGGACGGTGCACAGCTCGGCGCGCCCGGCGGCCCAGACCGTACGCAGCGAGCGGCGGACGAGGCCGCTCAGGCGGCGGGCGGAGCGCGGGCCCCGGCGTCGTTCGGCGATGACGTCCACCGGGTCGATGTCCATCCGCCAAGGATCACACACGGGACGGACCGGACATATCCCCGAACGGGTGGTGACGGCCCGCCCCGGGCGGCGCGTCGGACCCCGGACCTAGACTGGGTGCGCACCCCCCACCGCTCGCGGTCGGGGGCCTGTCGTGCTGCCCCGTGCCCGCCGTCGCAGGTCGCCGCTCGTCGCCCACCGCCACCGCGGTCCTCCACCCCGGACCGCCACCTCGGATCGTCACTCGGAGCCATGAACCTCACCGGAGTCCTGCACGCACTGCTCGCCGACGACGCCGTCGCCGAGGTCGCCCGCCGCGCCGCGGCCCGCGGTCCGCGCACCCCCCTGGACGTCGTCGTGCCGGCGGGCGCGCGACCGCCCCTGCTC
>JAEZZV010000019.1 GCA_023418375.1 Actinomycetes bacterium
CCACGCGCACCGCGCCGCGTTGGCGAGCGCCCAGCCCGCGTCGGCGAGCCTGCCGCCCTCCTCGGCCATCCGGGAGGCATCGAGGAACAGTCGGCACGCCGCCTCCAGGTCCCCGTCCATGGCCGCCTGCTCGGCGGCGGCGAGGGTCGCGGACTCGTCCGCGGCGCCGACGTCCGCCGTCCCCTGCCCGCTGATCGCCGCGGTGCTCGGGCCCGCCGGCACGGCGACGTCGGCGGGCGGGTCCGGCATCCGCAGCACCGCCAGGTCCACGACACGTCCTGGCCGCTCGGCGGTCCGGCTCCGTGCGACGAGCTGGCTCGCCGCCGCGGTGCCGTTGCGCGCGTCGAAGGCCTCGGCGAGCCGGACGGCCTGCGCGTGCGCCCAGTCGTCGAGCTCGGCCACCGTGACGGCCTCCGACCCCGGCGCCAGGGACACGGCGACGGTCCGCCCGCCTCCGCCGGCCGCCCGGATGAGGTGCGTGGCCGTCGCGACGCGGACGAGGAGCTCCAGCCGTGCCCGAGGTGTCTCGCAGGCCAGCAGCAGCCCCTGATCGGCGACGATCCGCCGCAGGGCGGCGTCGTCGTTGCCGGAGCGGGCGCAGAACTCCACCAGCCGGCCGCGTGCGCCTGCCATCTCACCCGTCGCTGCGTCGAGCTCGGCGAGCGCCCGTCGGTGCGCGCGCGCCGCGTCGGCGTCGCGCCCGAGCGCCAGGTAGGCGAGCTGGAGGATCGAGAGCATGTCGGCGGGCTCCGTGGCGCACCGGGCGGACTCCGCGAGGGCCGCCTCGATCGTGCTGACCACCTCGGCGTACCGGCCGCGCGTCAACAGGTACGACGCCCGGTCGCCGGGTTCGCAGGACCGGCACTGGCTGAAGTCGTCCCGCGGCGTCGCGCACCACGCCTCGAAGGCGGCGTCGGAGGCGGCCGGGTCGCCGAGCTCGTCCGCCCACATGAACCGCTGGTGCATGACGGCGTTCATGCCGAGGCCCTCGAGCGCGAAGCGGCGGGCCATGTCCTCGATGGTGGCCTCGATCTGCGCCGCGGGGACGGCCGGGAACTCCATGAGGTCCGCGACCATCCACTTGAACATCCAGAAGAGCGCATGGCGGTCGTGGTCGTCGAAGTGCTCGCGGTGCTCGTCCCACAGCCGGACCAGACGCGTGAAGGGGACGAACGACTTCTCCGCCTCGCCCGCCCAGAACATCGAGTCGACGAGCGTGGCGAGGGCGTACGGCACGACCTCGGCAGGCCCCTCGGTCTCCAGGCGGCGCAGCACCTGTTCCGCCGCCTGCGTACGGGCGAGCCCGTACGGCAGGTTCGAGATCCGGTTCACCTCGCGGATGGCGGCGCCGGTGCCCGTCATGGCGTGTCCTTCCCGGGCGGCTCCGGCCGCCGGTGGTCGGGCGGTTCCAGGGGATCCGTGGCCCCGCCGTCGGCGAGGGAGCCGGCCGGGCGGCCGCCGTCGGACAGGCCCGCGTCGAGCAGCGCAGCGAGGGCGTCGGTCAGGAGGGCGGTCTGACGGCCCCGGAGCGGCTCGCCGGCCAGGAGGAGGGCCGAGACGTACAGCGAGCGGAGCCCCGCGTCGCGGACGTCTCCGGCCGGCGCCGCCAGCAGGCGCTCGACGAGGGGGTTGGTGACGTTGAGGACCAGCTGTCGCGCGGCCGTCGGCCGCGAGAACGCCGCGAGGGTCCGGCCCCACGTGTCGGCCACCTCGGCGGCGCGCGTGAGCTCGCGCTGGTGGTCGCCGTCGCGGTCGTGCAGGAGCACCGCGGGTAGCGAGGCGGGCTCGAACGCGCGAACGGTCACCTCGGTGTCCTCCGCGCTCAACAGCTCGGTGAAGCGGGCCACGGCGTCGAGCCAGGCGAGCTCGCGCGCCGGGTCGACGGGCTCGAGGACGTGCCGGACGTCGTCCGCCGTCAGGACCCGGACGCGCCACTCGGGGCGGCGCCGGGCGAGGCGGGTGAGGATGTCGGCGTCGTAGACGTAGCCACCGTTGACGACGGTCAGGCGCTGTGCCCGCGCGACCGGGGCGACGCGGCGGTACTCCTCCACGCTCGGGGTCCACAGGATCTCGCCGGCCTCCGCGGCGACGTCCGCGAGGGTGGCGACGCCGTCGGTCGTCTCGTAGGGCAGGACGGCGGCCGCGGTCTCGAGCATCGTGTCATCGGTCACCGCGAGGGCGCGCACGGCCAGGTGGTGGGCCTGCAGGAAGTTCCGGCGCAGCGGGCTCGGCACCGCGAGGGTGCGCTCGAGCCAGTCCCGCACCGTGCGGCCCAGGGACTCCCGCACCCCGAGGAGCACGTCGTCGACGTAGAGCTGCTCGCGGGAGGCCGTCGGGCGCAGCCCGTCGGCGTTCACCACGCACCTGACGAAGAAGGCCCACTCGGGCAGCAGGCCCTCGACCCGGGCGCCCAGCAGCATCCGCTTGACGTAGACCCGGTGCGCCCCGCCTGCCGTGGGGCTCACGGCCGACGGCAGCACGAACGCCACGCCGGAGACGCCGGCGAGCGGCAGGTCGAGCTCCACGGCGGCGAGCGGGGTGAAGCCGAGCGTCGCCTCGCAGTAGCGGGCGAGCTGCGCGTCGCGATCCTCGCCGGTGACCGCCCAGGGCAGCGCGGGTGCGGTGACCCGGCGCCAGGCGCGCCCGTCGCCCACCGGGACCTCGACGGCGATGTCGACGGGCAGCAGCCCGCCCACGTCCTCGGCCAGCGCGAGGACGGTCTCACGGGTCACCCAGTGGGCTGCGTCGGGCCGCGCCCGAAGACGGACCCGCGAGCCCACCGGCAGGGGCGCGCCGTCGTCGTCGGCGGGGGAGTCGGGCAGGCTCGCCAGCGTGTAGCTGCCGTCCGCGAAACCACGCCAGCGGATGGCCGGGCCGCCGGCCGCGCTGACGCTCACGAGCTCGACCTCGTCGGCCACCATGAAGGAGGACAGCAGGCCGATGCCGAACTGGCCGAGGTACTCCCCGCGGGCGGTGCCGAGGTCGTCGTCGCGCTTGGAGCTGGCGCCGATGGTGGCGAGCAGCTCCTCCGCCTGGTGACGGGTCAGACCGACACCCGTGTCCGCCACCTCGAGCGTCCCGTCGTCGAGGCAGCGGATCCGCACGCGCGCGGGGCAGCCGGGCTCGAGCCCGCGCCGGGCGGTGATCGCGTCGACGGCGTTCTGGAGCAGCTCGCGCAGGTACACCCTCGGCCCGGAGTACAGGTGCCGGGCGAGGAGGTCGACCACCCCGTGGAGGTCGACCTGGAACGCGTGCGTCGACGCCTCGCCCTCACCCTCCGGGGGCACGGGTGGGGTCATGCGTCGTCGTCGTCCGCCGCGGCGGCCGCGGCCGCGGCCTCGGGGTAGTGCTCGTCGAGGTGCTCGAAGAGCTGGAGCGTGGTCGCGAGGCCGCAGCTCACCAGCTCCTTCACCTGGGCCACGGTCACGCCCGCCCCCAGCGGGGTCGACATCTCGCCGTAGACGCCCAGGTGCTCGCCCTCGGCCCGGGCGTAGCCCTTGGGCCAGATCTTGTCGTCGTGCCACGCGTTGAGGAGCGCGATCATCCGCTCGAGCTCGCCGGCGCCGACCTCGCGAGCCCAGCGCCCACGGATGGTCAGCACCGTGTTCTCCTGGCCGCCCAGGAGGAAGAAGAACAGGTGGCCGTCCCAGTAGCCGCCGAGGTCGCCGTCGTCGTCCACGGCGTAGTGCGCGTCCCAGCCGTCCAGGACCGCCGCCACGGCCTGCTGCGTCAGGGGGACGGGCGCTCCGCCGGCCGCGCCGGCCCCGTCCTTGGTGAAGTAGCCCACTGGTGCTCCTCGCGTCGTCGGTGCAGCCGGGACGCTACTCGGAACGCGGTGCCTCGCGCGGGCGATTCCACGCCCGGCGTGGGTGACCGGGTCCGGCCGCGCGATAGGTTCGCAGCGTGCTCGTGGCCGCCGCGCTCGTCCCCCCGACCGCCCTCCTCGTCCCGGGTGCGTCCGGTGCGACGCCCGTCCTCGGCGTGGAGCGCGCCGCCGCCGTCGCCGCGGTGACGGCGGTCCGGGCCGCCCAGCCGGACGTCGTCGTCGTGGTCCTCCGGGGGCCGGGCACGGCCCGGCACCTGACGGGCCGGTTGCAGCCCTCGCT
>JAEZZV010000044.1 GCA_023418375.1 Actinomycetes bacterium
GGCCGCGGTCACGGCGGCGAGGTCGGGCAGGTCGACCGGCACGACCTCGAGGCCGCGCGTCGCGGCGAGCTCCTGGGCGAGCACGAGGGTCACCTGGTACGCGTGCCGGGGGACGACCACGCGGCCACCCGGTGGCACGAGCGAGAACGCCGCCGCGACCGCTGCCATCCCGGAGGAGAAGACGAGTGCCGGGAGCGGGCACGCCTCGAGCGTGCCGAGCGCTTCCTCGAACGGGTGCCAGGTCGGGGCGTCGTACCGCGTGTACATCGCCTCGCCGGCGACGGGCGGGCCCTGGGAGACGTAGGTGGACGACAGCACGACGCCCGCGTTGACCGGCGCGCCGGGCGCGCGGTCCGGGCGTCCCGAGGTGACGGCGAGCGTGGCGGGGGAGAGGCCGGGCGTGTCCATGCTGGCAGCGTAGCCAGGTGCGGGCCGGGCCCCGGCGGGCGCAGGCCCGACAGGGAGCGGCCGGGGGGCCGGTGCTAACCTCGTCCGCGTGCTGACGGTCCTCGCGGGTGACGTTCTCGCGGACCGCACCGGGGTCGATCCGGCCCGTGTCCTGGCCCTGCACGGCTGGGGTCGCACGGGCGACGACTTCGCCTCGGTCGTCGCGGGTACCGACGCGCTCGCCGTGCACCTGCCGGGCTTCGGCCGCACCGAGCCGCCGCCGGACGTCTGGGGCAGCCCGCAGTACGCCGAGCACCTTGCGGCCGCGCTCGCCGGGACCGGCCCCTACGTCGTCGTCGGGCACTCGTTCGGGGGGCGGGTGGCCGTGCGGCTCGCCGCCGCGCACCCCGAGCTCGTCAGCGCGCTCGTCCTGACCGGGGTGCCGCTCGTGCGCACCGCCGCCCCGCCCCGCCCCCGGCTCGCGCTCCGGGTGGCCAAGCGCCTGCACGCGGCCCGCCTGCTGCCGTCGTCCGTCGTGGAGCGCCTCCGGCGCAGCGGCGGCTCGGCCGACTACACCGCGGCGCAAGGGGTGATGCGCGGAGTGCTCGTGCGCGTCGTCGGCGAGGACTACACCGCCGACCTCGCACAGCTCGCCGGCCGCCTGCCGGTGCACCTGGTCTGGGGCGAGGCCGACGACGCCGCGCCGCTGGCGGGTGCCCGGCTGGCCGCCGTGGCCCTCGGCGCCGAGGTCGAGGTGGTGCCCGGTGCCGGACACCTGCTCGAGGGCGAGCTCGCCGCGGCCGTCCGTCGCCGGCTGCTCGCGGCCCTGGAGGACGCGTGATCGTCGATCTCGTCGTCGTGGCGGCCGTGGCGGCGTCGCTCGTCGTCGCCGGCCTGACCTGGTTCCGGGTGGCGCAGCGGGAGCACTACGTGCCCGGGCGGGTGCGCGTCATCGCCGCCCTCTGGCGTTCGCGCTCGCGCCTGGACCGGGCGCTCGACGCCGCCTCGGTGCTGCTGGCGTTCGCCGCCGCGCTCGCCGTGCTGGTCCCGGGTGCCGGCCGGACCGTGCTCACGCTGCTGGCGGTGCCGGCCGCCGTTCTCGGCGCCGTCGTCCCGCGGGGGCTCTCGGTGCGCGGCCGGACGTCGCGGCTGGCCTGGACCGGCCGGCTCAAGCGCCTCTTGGCCGCGTGGGCGGCGGCTGTCGTGCTCCTGGGCGCTGCGCTCTGGTGGGCCCTGGGCGTGGGCGGGACCGCGGTCCTCGCCGTCACGGTGCCGCTCAGCGCCGACCTCGCACTCGCCGTCATGGACCGCGTCGAGCGGCGGCTGTCGGCGCCCTTCGTCGCGAAGGCGCAGCAACGGCTCGCCCGCGTGCGGCCGACCGTCGTGGCCGTCACCGGCTCGTACGGCAAGACCTCGACCAAGGGCTACATCGCGCACGTGCTCGCGGCGAGCCGCGCCGTGGTCTCGTCGCCCGCGAGCTTCAACAACAGGCTCGGCCTGTCCCGGGCCGTGAACGACCACCTCGTCGACGGGACGGAGGTCTTCGTCGCCGAGATGGGCACGTTCGGCCCGGGCGAGATCCGCGAGCTGTGCGCGCTCTTTCCGCCCGACGTCGCGGTCATCACCACGATCGGCGAGGCGCACCTCGAGCGGATGGGCTCGCGCGAGGTCATCGCGGCGGCCAAGGGCGAGATCACCGAGCGGGCGAGGATCGCGGTCCTGCCGATCGACGACCCGCTGCTGGCGGGTCTGGCCGAGCGCTGCCGGGCCGAGGGCAAGCGCGTCGTCACGGTCTCGACCGCGGGGGCCGACGCGGACGTGGTCGTCGACGTGGAGGCGGGCGAGGCGCGTGTCGCCGGCGTGGTCCTTCCGCTGCCCGAGGGCGTCGCGCACGCGGTCAACCTGGGCGTCGCGCTGGGGGTGGCCCTCGCGCTGGACGTCGAACCCGCAGGGCTGGCGCCGCGGCTGAAGGGCTCGATGCCCCGCGCCGCCCACCGCGCCGAGGTGCACGCCGGAGCCGGCCTCGCCGTCATCGACGACACGTACAACGCCAACCCGATCGGCGCGCGGGCCGCCCTCGACGAGGCAGCCGCGCTGGCCGCGGAACGCGGCGGGCCACTCGTCGTCGTGACCCCGGGGATCGTGGAGCTGGGTCCGGTGCAGACCGAGCGGAACGCCGCCTTCGCGAGGGCCGTGGCCGAGGCGGGCGCGCGGCTCGTCGTCGTCGGCCGGACGAACCGCGCCGCGCTCGTCGCGGGCGCTCGCGAGGCGGGCCTCGAGCCCGACGTCGTGGCCACCCGGGAGCAGGCGGTCCCCGTCGCGACGGCGGCGGCCGGCGAGGAGGGGGTCGTACTCTACGAGAACGACCTGCCGGACCACTATCCCTGATCGGGCCCGCCCGCAGTCGCCCCGGACCGGCTCGCCCCGGTCGTCCCCCCGCAACAGATGAGGTGAGCATGTCGCCCTGGGCCGTGGTGTTCGGCGGGCCGTCCCCCGAGCACGAGATCTCGATCCTCACGGGCCTGCAGGCCGAGCGCGTGCTGACCCGCGCCGGCGAGGACGTCGTCAGCCTCTACTGGGGTCCGACGGGCGCCTGGTCGCTGGTGCCCACCGGCACCGAGGCCAAGGACTACCTGGAGGGTGCGCCGTCGGGCGCCAGGCCGCTCGACGTGCGGCTGGGCGCCGACGGCGGGTTCTTCGTCAAGGGCCGCCTGCGCGCCGAGCGGCTCGACGTGGCCGCGGCTCTGTCCTGCCTGCACGGCGGGCTGGGCGAGGGCGGCGGCTACGCGGGTCTGATGGCCCTGCTCGGCGTGCCGACCACCGGCGGCGGCCTGTACGCCTCCGCGCTCGGCATGGACAAGCTCGCGTTCTCGGGCGTCGTCGCGGCCGCGGGCATCCCCGCCCTGCCGCGCGTCGCGCTCGAGGCCGACGCCGCGCCGCCGTTCCCCGGCCCGTACATCGTCAAGCCGCGCTTCGGCGGGTCCAGCATCGGCATCGAGATCGTCGACGACGTGGCCGCCGCCCGCGCGGTGGCACGGGCCAGCGTCCACCTGCGGGCAGGCGCCGTCGTGGAGCCCTTCCGCCGTGACCTCGTCGACCTCAACATCGCGTTTCGCACACACCCGTCGCTCGAGCTCTCCGAGATCGAGCGGCCGCTGCGTGCCGCCGACGGCGGGGTGTACTCGTACGCCGACAAGTACCTCGCCGGCGGGGCCGGCGAGGACGCCGGGATGGCCAGCGCCCCGCGCGAGCTGCCGGCGGACATCCCCGAGGACGTCGCGGACCGGATCCGCACGTACGCGCGCCGGGTCGCCGCCGTGACGCTGGCGACGGGCGCGCCGCGCCTGGACTTCCTGTACGACGAGTCGAACGGCGACGTCTTCGTCAACGAGATCAACACCGTGCCCGGCGCCATGGGCCTGTACCTGTGGGCCGGCCGTGTCGCGGCGGCCGACGTCCTGAAGGGCATGCTCGTCGAGGCACGCGACGCCGGGGTGCCGGCGGCCCCGTCGGGCTTCGGCTCGGGCGCGGCGCTGCGCGCTGCCGGGGGCATCGCGGGCAAGCTCGTCGGGCTCGAGGGGCCCCGCGGCTGACTCGAGCGGGTCCACGCGCGAACGCGGCCGTCCCCCGGGGGGGGGCGGCCGCGGCGGCGTCAGGCGTCGGTGGTCAGGCGTCGGGGCCGCGCTCGGCCGCGGTCCGCAGCAGGTCGGCGAGCAGCGTGCCGAGCGGGCGGCCCGCCTCGACGGCGGCGAGCGGCAGGACCGACGTCTCCGTCAGGCCGGGGGACACGGCTGCCTCGAGGAACCAGGGCGTTCCGGCCTCGTCGACGATGACGTCGGTGCGCGACATGTCCCGCAGTCCGAGCGCCCGGTGGGCGGTGACGGCCGCCGCCGCGGTCGCCTCGAGCGCGTCGAACGGGACCGGCGCCGGGATCTCGATCGTGATGAGATCTGCCGAGTAGCGCGCCTCGAAGCTGAACGGCGAGGTCCCCGGGTTGGTGAAGGCGGCCGGCGGCAGGGCCACGGGCGAACCGCCCTCCTCGATGACGACCGTCTCGAGCGTGAGCCCGGGCACGTACGTCTCGATGAGCGCCAGGCTGCCGTAGGTGAAGCAGCGCACGAGCGCCGCGGGCAGCTCGGCGGCGTCGGTGACGAGGCTCATGCCGAGGGTCGAGCCGCTCGTCGCCGGCTTCACGACGACGGGGAGGCCGAGCCGGTCGCCGATCGCGCCGACGAGCCGCGTCGGCGACAGCTCGCGGAAGGAGCGGGCCGAGATGGCCACCCAGTCCGGCGTCGCCAGGCCCGCGCTCGTGATCAGCTTCTTGGCCACGACCTTGTCCCAGGCCAGGTGGCAGGCGCCCGGCCGCGGACCCACGTAGGGGACGCCCATGAGCTGCAGGGCGGTCTGGAGCGACCCGTCCTCGCCGCTGGCGCCATGCACCGCGACGTAGGCGGCGCTGATGGTGTCGGCCCGGAGCTTGTCCAGGAGCGACTCGTCGGCGTCGTAGAGGACGGCGTCCACGCCGGCCTCCGCGAGCGCGTAGAGGGCGCGTCGGCCCGAGCGGACCGACACCTCCCGCTCGTTCGACAGCCCCCCGGCGATGACGGCGACGCGTTCCAGTGTCATGGCTCTCCCTCCCCGGCGATCCTAGGGCTCACAGGCATGAGCGGGTCTGCTCCACGCGGGCGACGGCCGGCCCGAGGTCGATGAGGAACGACGTCGAGCGGGTCGCCGCGACCTCGGCCGGGACCAGGACCTCGACGGCCGGGTCACGTCCGTACGTCGTGAACGTCCAGTCCGCGGCGCCGTCGGGCCCCTCGGTGCCCTCGACGGCGAGCCAGTCGACGGCGACGGTGCCGTCGTCGGCGCTCACGCACGGGTCGGTGGAGGGGCCAGGAGGTTCGACGCCGCAGCGGAGCACGACCGGGGCGTCCCGGTCGCCCCAGGCGACCGTGGCCTGGCTGCTGGTCGTCAGGCGGCCCATCCCCGCGAGTTCACGCGGGAGGGCGAGCACGACCTCGGCGCACAGCGGGTCGGCCGCCTGCGGTGCGGCGTCGACGCCGACCGGTGACGCGCAGCCGGCCAGGAGGGCGCCGGTGACCAGGGCGGCGACCGGCGCGCCGGTGGGAGCTCGGGCGACCACGGCACCACCGTAGCCCGGTCGGTACCCTGGCCGACGTGCCCGGCCCCACCGTCGCCGACCTCGGCGAGGACGACCTGCTCGCGCGGCTGTTCCCCCTGCTGCCGGCCGGGGCGGCGACGGCGCTCGGTCCGGGCGACGACGCCGCGGTCCTCGCCGCCCCCGACGCCCGCGTGGTGGTGACCACCGACGTGCTGGTCGAGGGCCGCCACTTCCGCCTCGACTGGTCCGACGGCCAGGACGTGGGCTGGCGCGCGGCCGTGCAGAACCTCGCGGACGTCGCGGCGATGGGGGCCGTGCCCACGGGGATCGTCGTCGCGCTCGTCGTGCCGTCGGTGACGCCCGTCGCCTGGGTGGAGGGGCTGGCGCGAGGCCTCGCCGCCGCCTGCCCGCACGGGGTCGGTGTCGTCGGCGGGGACCTGTCGGGCGGTGCGCAGGTCGTCGTGTCGGTCACGGCCCTCGGCGACCTTCAGGGCCGTGCACCGGTCCTGCGGTCGGGGGCGCGGCCAGGGGACGTCGTCGCGCACGCGGGGGTCCGGGGGCGGTCGGCCGCCGGGCACGCGTGGCTGGCCGCAGGGCGGGCTGTGCCGGAGCCCGGCGCGGGAGACGGGCCCGACGTCCTCGACGCTGCGGTCGGGGCGGCGGTCCTCGGCTACCGCCGGCCGGTCAGTCCGCTGCACGCCGGACCCCTCGCGGCGGAGGCCGGGGCGAGCGCGATGCTCGACGTCTCGGACGGTCTCCTGCGGGACGCGGGACGGCTGGCGCGGGCGAGCGGCGTCGTCGTGCACCTGGCGGAGCCGGACGAGGTGTTCGGCGAGGACCTGGCCGGGCTCGCGCCGGTGGCGCGGGCGCTGGGCCTCGATGCCCGGCGGTGGGTCCTGGCCGGGGGAGAGGACCACGGGCTCCTCGCGACGTTCCCGCCGGGCACGCCGCTGCCGGAGCCGTTCCGACGCATCGGCATCGTGGCGAGCGCCGACGCACCGGGGGCCGGGACCGTCACGGTCGGCGGCCGGGCGCCGACGGGGCCCGTCGGCTGGGACCACTTCCGGGGCTGAGCCGCCCGCCGGGGCACCGGCGTGGGCTCCTCAGCCGCGGCGGTAGCGGATCTCCTTGAGGTGCTCGCCGCCGAACTCCTCCATCTTCTCCACGCCGTCGGGGATGAAGCCGTTGCGGCGGTAGAAGTGCCGGGCGCGGTCGTTGGTGTCGAGCGCCCAGAGGGTGACCGCGGCCCCGTCGGGCACCGCCGCCAGCGTGGTGCGCATGAGCTCGCGCGCGACGCCCCTGCCCCAGGCGTTCGGGTCCAGGTAGATGTAGTAGATCTCGGTGGTCGTGCGCTCGGCGTCCTCGTCGCGGCTCGGGCCGAGGTAGGAGAAGCCGACGAGGTCGCCCTCGTCCTCGGCCACCCAGACCGCGTGGCCGCGCGCGAGCCCCGCCAGCGTGTCCTGCCAGGCCTGCGCGCGGGAGGGCTCGTCCAGCGATGCCAGGTACTCGTCGGGCACGACGCCGCGGTACGCCTCCCGCCAGGAGGCGATGTGCACGGCGGCGATCCGCTCGGCGTCGGCGGGCGTGGCGGGGCGGATGGTGACCTCGGTGACGTCCTCGACCATGCCCGACACCCTGCCATCGCTCGCGGCGGTCGGCCAACCCGTTGATCGAACCGGGAGACGCGTGCGGGGTCGGACCGCGCCGGGGACGACGATGCCCGCGGCGTGGGCCGCGGGCATCGGTCGAGCTGTGGTGCGGGGCAGGTCAGGCGATGCGCTGGACCTTGCCCGCCTTGAGGCACGAGGTGCACACGTACACCCGCTTCGGGGCGCCGGCCACGACCGCGCGGACCCGCTGGATGTTCGGGTTCCAGCGACGCTTGGTGCGGCGGTGGGAGTGCGAGATGGAGTGCCCGAAGCCCGGGCCCTTGCCGCAGACGTCGCAGTTCGCAGCCACGTGAGTCTCCTTGTTGCGTGCACGCCGCGGGGGCGTCGGAATCTGGGGTGGTCCGGCGGAGGGAGGGACCGGGCGCGGGCAGCGCCGATCGCCAGCAGGGCCGGACAACCTCGATAGGGTAGCCGATCGGGGCCGGTGCTCCCAAACGACCGCGCGCCGACCCTGTCGTCCCGGGTGATCCGGGGCGACCGGACGAGCAGGGCGCCGTCGGTGCGCGCCCGCGGGACGACGGAGGACGGGTGGCCGCGACGGCGATGCTCGATGCCGCGGTCCTGCGTGCCTGGGCCGACCGGGCCGTGCAGGCCCTCGCCGAGCACCGCAGCGAGCTCGACGCGCTCAACGTCTTCCCGGTGGCGGACTCCGACACCGGGACGAACCTCTACCTCACGATGCGCGAAGGGCGGCAGGCGCTCGCCACCCAGGCCGGCGGCGAGCCGGCGCGTGGGTTCGCCCGGGGGGCGCTCGTCGGCGCGCGGGGCAACTCCGGCGTCATCGTCAGCCAGTACCTCGGTGAGCTCCTGCGGGCGCTGCCCGTGGGGCCGATGTCGGGACGCGTGCTGGCCGACGGCCTGCGGCGCGCCACGGACGCGGCCTACCAGGCGGTCGCCCGGCCGGTCGAGGGCACGGTGCTGACGGTGGCCCGGGCGGTGGCCGACGGCGCGGACAGGGCGGCCG
>JAEZZV010000052.1 GCA_023418375.1 Actinomycetes bacterium
GCGCTGGACGACCTCGCCGCCGACCTGCTCGCCGCGGCGCTCGCGGGCGGGTCTGCGGACGAGGGCGTTGGTCCCGACGTCGCGACGCTCGCCGCGGCACCGACGGCCGTCCGGCGTCGGGCCGTGCGGGCGTTCCTGGTCGCGGCGGGCGTGCCCGGGGGGTCCCTGTCGCACGGTCACGTGGTGGCCGCCGACGCGCTCGTCGTGGCGTGGCGCGGGCAGGGCCCCGTGAGTCTTCCGGGCGGCACTCGACTGGCCCGCAGGTATGGCAGGCTGACCCTCGCATCGGACGAGGAGGAGTACGCGGTGGACGTCGAGGACATGGGCCAGGACCTGGAGCGGGTGCTCCTGGACCGCGAGCAGATCGACGCGCGCCTGGCCGAGATGGCCGCGCAGATCGACGCCGACTACGCCGGCCGCGACCTCCTGCTGGTGGGCGTGCTCAAGGGCGCGGTCATGGTGATGGCGGACCTGTCCCGGCACCTGCACTCGCCGATCGAGATGGACTGGATGGCCGTGTCGTCCTACGGCGCCGGCACGTCCTCCTCGGGCGTCGTGCGGATCCTCAAGGACCTCGACACGGACCTGACCGGCCGGCACGTCCTCATCGTCGAGGACATCATCGACTCCGGCCTGACGCTGTCGTGGCTGCTGTCGAACCTGCGCACGCGCGGCGCGGCGACGGTGGAGATCGCGGCCCTGCTGCGCAAGCCGGAGGCCGCCAAGGTCGACGTCTCGGTGCGCTACGTCGGGTTCGACATCCCGAGCGAGTTCGTCGTCGGCTACGGCCTGGACTACTCGGAGAAGTACCGCAACCTGCCGTTCGTCGGCACGCTCGCGCCGCACGTCTACGCGGACTGACACCCGGCTGCCCCGGGCGGGTTGTGAGGGCCTTGCGCAGGCCCTGACGCCCTGGGCGAACACCGGCCGGGCGGCGAGGGGGCGCAAGGTAGCGTGACCGGAAGGTCACCACCGCCGAGAAGGGAACGGGCCCCCGCCCGCCGTCGATGAACCTCAAGCGCCTCGCCCGCGGTCCGCTCGTCTGGATCGTCCTCGCCGTGCTCATCCTCTGGCTGGGGGCGCAGTCGTTCATGACCTCGCCGGTCCAGCGGATCGACACCTCCGACGGCCTCGCCCTGCTCGCCGGCGACACCGTCGAGGAGGCGAAGATCGTCGACGGCCAGCAGCGGGTCGACCTCGTCCTCACCGAGGAGTTCGAGGACAAGGGCCTGAAGGTGCAGTTCTACTACGTCACGCCGCAGGGTCCGATGGTCGCGGACGCGCTGGCGTCGGCGGACCTCGAGGGCGGCTACAACTCCGAGGTCCCGCAGACGTCCTGGTGGGTCAGCCTGCTGTCGCTGGTGCTCCCGTTCATCATCTTCCTGGGCCTGTTCTGGTTCCTCATGTCGCGGATGCAGGGCGGTGGCTCGCGCGTCATGCAGTTCGGAAAGTCGCGCGCCAAGCTCGTGAGCAAGGAGAAGCCGCAGGTCACGTTCGCCGACGTGGCGGGTGTCGACGAGGCCGTGGAGGAGCTCGAGGAGATCAAGGACTTCCTCGCCGACCCGGGCAAGTTCCAGGCGGTCGGCGCGAAGATCCCCAAGGGCGTGCTGCTCTACGGCCAGCCCGGCACCGGCAAGACGCTGCTGGCCCGCGCGGTGGCGGGCGAGGCGGGCGTGCCGTTCTACTCGATCTCCGGCTCGGACTTCGTCGAGATGTTCGTCGGCGTCGGCGCCTCGCGCGTGCGCGACCTGTTCGAGCAGGCCAAGCAGAACGCGCCGTCGATCATCTTCGTGGACGAGATCGACGCCGTCGGCCGGCACCGCGGCGCGGGCCTGGGCGGCGGGCACGACGAGCGTGAGCAGACGCTGAACCAGATGCTCGTCGAGATGGACGGCTTCGACGTCAACACGTCGGTCATCCTCATCGCGGCGACCAACCGGCCCGACATCCTCGACCCCGCGCTGCTGCGCCCGGGGCGGTTCGACCGGCAGATCTCCGTCGACGCCCCCGACCTGGGCGGGCGGGAGAAGATCCTCCAGGTCCACGGCAAGGGCAAGCCGCTGGCGCCCGACGTCGACCTCAGGGCGGTCGCCAAGCGCACCCCGGGCTTCACGGGCGCCGACCTGGCGAACGTCCTCAACGAGGCCGCGCTGCTGACCGCGCGCACGAACGGCCAGCTGATCACGAACCACCACCTGGACGAGGCGATCGACCGCGTCATCGCCGGCCCGCAGAAGCGGACCCGGCTGATGAACGAGAAGGAGAAGAAGATCACCGCGTACCACGAGGGCGGGCACGCCCTCGTCGCGGCGGCGCTGCGGTACACGGACCCGGTCACGAAGGTGACGATCCTGCCGCGGGGCCGCGCGCTCGGCTACACGATGGTCATGCCGAGCGAGGACAAGTACTCCACGACCCGCAACGAGCTCCTCGACCAGCTCGCCTACGCGATGGGCGGCCGCGTCGCGGAGGAGGTCGTCTTCCACGACCCGACGACCGGCGCCTCGAACGACATCGAGAAGGCCACCGCCGTCGCCCGCAAGATGGTCACGCAGTACGGCATGAGCGAGCGGGTGGGCGCGGTCCGCGTCGGCCAGGGGGACGGCGAGGTCTTCCTCGGCCGCGACATGGGCCACACGCGCGACTACTCCGAGGAGGTCGCGGCGGTCGTCGACGGCGAGGTCCGCCGGCTGGTGGACTTCGCGCACGACGAGGCGTGGGAGATCCTCAACACCTACCGCGAGGTGCTCGACACGCTCGTCGTCGAGCTGCTCGAGCGCGAGACCTTGAACCAGGCGCAGCTGGCCGAGGTCTTCGCGCCGGTGGTCAAGCGCGAGCCGCGCGAGGTGTGGCTGTCCAGCCCCGACCGCCCGGTCTCCGACCAGCCCCCGGTGCGCACCCCCAAGGAGCTGCGCGACGGCAACGGCTCCGCGGGGTCGAGCGCGGCCGGTGCCGCGTCCGGGGCGTCCGACGACCTGCCCGACGAGGTCCCCCAGGACGAGGCGGCAGGTGCCCGGCCGGAGCACCCCGCCGGACCGGTCGGCGAGGTCCCGCCGGGCGGCCCCGTCGACCCCGGCCGACTCGGCTGAGGAGAGTGCGATGACCGACGTGCCCGACGACGTCCCCCTGCCCGGCGAGCTCGACGCGGCTGCCCCGCTGCGCCCGCAGTACGACGCACCGCGCGCCGAGGCGGCCGTGCGCGAGCTGCTCGTGGCGGTGGGTGAGGACCCCGACCGGGACGGCCTGCGCGAGACGCCCGCCCGGGTCGCGCGCGCCTACGCCGAGACCTTCGCCGGCCTGTACCAGGACCCGCAGGACATCCTGGCGACGACGTTCGAGCTCGGGCACGAGGAGATGATCCTGGTCAAGGACATCGCCGTGTACTCGACGTGCGAGCACCATCTCGTGCCGTTCCACGGCGTCGCCCACGTCGCCTACATCCCCGGGCCCGATGGCCGGGTGACCGGGCTGTCGAAGATCGCGCGGCTCGTCGACCTCTACGCGCGCCGGCCGCAGGTCCAGGAGCGCCTGACCTCGCAGATCGCCGACACCCTGGTGGAGGTGCTGCAGCCCGGGGGCGTGCTCGTCGTCGTCGACTGCGAGCACCTGTGCATGACCATGCGCGGCGTGCGCAAGCCGGGCTCGCACACGGTGACGTCGGCGGTGCGCGGCCAGCTCCGCAACCCGGCCACGCGCGCCGAGGCGATGAGCCTGATCCTCGGCCGGTGAGCCGCGTGCTGCACCCGGCACCGCTGCCGGACGCGCTCACGGGTCTGGACCGGACGCTCGTCATGGGCGTCGTCAACGTCACGCCGGACTCGTTCAGCGACGGCGGGCAGTGGTTCGACGCCGACCGGGCGGTGGCGCACGGGCTCGAGCTGCTCGCCCAGGGGGCCGACCTGCTCGACGTCGGCGGGGAGTCGACCCGGCCCGGCGCCGCGCGCGTACCTCAGGACGAGGAGCTGCGCCGGGTGCTGCCCGTGGTGCGGGCGCTCGTCGCGGAGGGCGCGATCGTGAGCGTCGACACCACGCGGCCGGCGGTGGCGCTGGCCGGCGTCGAGGCGGGTGCGGTGGTCGTCAACGACGTCTCGGGCGGGCTGGCGGACGCCGGCATGCGCCGGGTGGTCGCGGAGACCGGCGTGGTCTACGTGGCCATGCACTGGCGCGGGCACGCCGACGTCATGGACGCCCTCGCGGTCTACGACGACGTGGTGACCGACGTCCGCGACGAGCTCGCGCGGCGCGTCGACGAGCTGGTGGCGGTGGGTGTCCGGCCGGAGCAGGTCGTGCTGGACCCGGGCCTCGGCTTCGCCAAGCCGGGCCAGGACAACTGGCCGCTGCTGGCCCACCTCGACGTGCTGGGCGCGCTCGGCCGGCCGGTGCTCGTCGGCGCCTCCCGCAAGCGGTTCCTGGGCCACCTGCTCGCGGGGCCCGACGGCGTCCCCGTCCCCCCGGCCGACCGCGACCGGGCGACGGCCGCCGTGAGCGCGCTGGCCGCGGTCGCGGGTGCGTGGTGCGTGCGCGTGCACGAGGTCCCCGGGTCCGCAGACGCGGTGCGCGTCGGTGCGGCATGGTTGGCGGCGCGGCACGGCGCGGGGCACGACGACGACAGGCACGGCGGCGTCCCCCACGACGACGTCCCGCGCGACGACAGGCACGACGACGAAGGGCACGGTGGGCGACATGGCTGACCTGATCCGCCTGGTGGGCGTCTCGGCGACGGGGCACCACGGCGTGCTGCCCGAGGAGCGCCGGGACGGCCAGACCTTCGTGGCGGACGTGACGCTGCACGTCGACACCCGCGAGGCGGCCGCCGGGGACCTCCTCGCTGCGACGGTCGACTACGCGGCGGTCGCCGTGCGGGTCACCGAGATCCTCGCGGGCGAGCCGGCCGACCTCATCGAGACGGTGGCCGAGCGGATCGCCGCGGCGCTGCTCGCCGACCCGCGGGTCGGCGCCGTCGACGTCGTGCTGCACAAGCCCCAGGCGCCCATCCCGGTGCCCTTCGCGGACGTGACCGTCGAGATCCACCGCGACAGGGCGGTCCCGCCCGCCGTCCCGGCTCTTGGCGTGCTGGACCTCACCGCCGGCCCGGACGGCCCGCCCGTCGTGGCCGCGCCCGCCGCGCCCGCCGCACCCGCGGCT
>JAEZZV010000100.1 GCA_023418375.1 Actinomycetes bacterium
CACCGGGTCGGCGCCGTCGGCGGCGACCCGGTGGGCGACCTCGAGGTAGCACTTCACCTTGGGCTCGGTGCCGCTGGGACGGACGACGACGCGTGTCCCGTCCTGCGCGAGCAGCCGCAGGCCGTCCGTCGGTGGGAGGGCGTCGGGCCCGGGCTCCGGGTGCGCGAGGTCCTCCACCGACACGACCGGCGAACCGGCGAGCGTCGCGGGCGGGGCCGAGCGGACCCGGTCCATCGTGGCCCCGATCGCCGAGAGGTCGGCGAACCGGGCGGACAGCTGGTCGGTCAGGTGCAGGCCGTGCCGCACCGCCAGGTCGTCCAGCACGTCGACGAGCGTGCGCCCCTCGGCCTTCACGCGCGCGGCGAGCTGGGCGAGCAGGAGCGCGGCCGACAGCCCGTCCTTGTCGCGCACGACGTCCGGGGCGACGCAGTAGCCGAGCGCCTCCTCGTAGCCGAACGTGAGGCCGTCGACGCGGGCGATCCACTTGAAGCCCGTGAGCGTGGAGCGGTACGCGAGCCCGTGGTCTGCGGCGATCCGCGCGAGCAGGCGGGAGGAGACGATCGAGCTGGCCAGCACGCCGGTGGCGCCGCCGTCGGCCGCCCGACGGGCGACGTCCTCGCCCAGCAGGGCGCCGACCTCGTCGCCGTGCAGCATGCGCCAGCCCGCGGCCCGTGCGCTGTCGGTGCCGTGCGCCGTGGCCGCCCGCGGGTCGCGCACGGCGACCGCGCACCGGTCGGCGTCGGGGTCGTTGGCGATGACGAGGTCCGCGTCCGAGGCGTGAGCGAGGGCGAGGGCGAGGTCGATCGCACCCGGCTCCTCCGGGTTCGGGAACGCTACGGTCGGGAAGGCCGGGTCCGGCCGCGCCTGCTCCGGCACCACGGTGAGGTCGGCGAAGCCGGCGCCCGTGAGGACGCGCGCGACGAGCTCACCGCCGACGCCGTGCAACGGCGTGGTGACGATGCGCAGGTCGCGCGGGGTGCCGGGCGTCGCGAGCGCGCCGACGGCGGCCAGGTACGCCTCGACGACCTCCTCCCCGAGCGTCGTCCACCCGCTGTCGGTGCGCGGGACCGAGGTGACCGAGGGCACCGCCGCGATGCGCGCGGCGATCTCGCCGTCGTGCGGCGGCACGATCTGCACGCCCTGGCCCGCGTCGGTGACCACGCGGCCGCCGAGGTAGACCTTGTACCCGTTGTCCTGCGGCGGGTTGTGGCTCGCGGTGACCATGACGCCCGCGTCGGCGCCGAGGTGGCGAACCGCGAAGGCGAGCACCGGCGTCGGCAGGAACCGGGGCATCAGCAGCGCCTCGCCACCGGCCGCGGTGACCACGGCCGCGGTGTCCCGCGCGAACGTGTCGGACAGGTACCGCGCGTCGTACCCGATGACGACCCGCGGGCGCACCTGCGGCCCGAGCGCGTCCCCGAGGTAGCGGATCAGCCCGGCGGCCGTGCGGATGACGACGGCGCGGTTCATCCGGTTGGGACCACCGCCGAGGGCACCGCGCAGCCCGGCGGTGCCGAACTCCAGGAAGCCGGCGAACCGGTCGGCGAGCTCCTGACGCGCCGCGATCTGCATGGTCTCGTCACCGGCGGACTCGTCGGCCAGCTCGAGCAGGTCGCGAAGGTGACCGGCGGTCTGCGGGTCGGGGTCGTCGTCGATCCACGCGCGCACCCGGGCCGCGAGCTCGGGGTCGAAGGGGACGGCCTCCTGGCCCGGCGTGCCCATCAGATCCGCCCCACGATCTCGGCGAGCAGGCGGGAGATCCGCGGTCCGGCCGCGCGCCCCGCCTCGAGGACCTCCTCGTGCGCGAGGGCCTCGCTGCCCACGCCGGCAGCGAGGTTGGTGACGAGCGAGATGCCCAGCACCTCCATGCCGGCGTGCCGGGCGGCGATCGCCTCCAGCGCCGTCGACATGCCGACGAGGTGGGCGCCCATGCGACCGGCCATCGCGACCTCGGCCGGCGTCTCGTAGTGCGGCCCGGGGAACTGGGCGTAGACGCCCTCGGGCAGCGCCGGGTCGACCTCGTGGGCGATGGCGCGCAGCCGCGCGGAGTACAGGTCGGTCAGGTCGACGAACGTGGCGCCCTCGAGCGGTGACGTCGCCGTGAGGTTGATGTGGTCGCTGATGAGCACCGGGGTGCCGGGGCCCCACGACGGGTCGAGCCCGCCGCACCCGTTGGTCAGCACCAGGGTCCGGGCCCCGGCCGCGGCCGCGGTCCGCACGCCGTGCACGACGGCGCGCACGCCGCGGCCCTCGTACAGGTGGGTGCGGGCACCGAGCACGAGCGCGTGCCGCTCGCCGTCGCGCAGGCGGACCGCCCGGAGCATGCCGCCGTGGCCGGCGACGGCGGGGGCGCTGAAGCCGGGCACCTCCTTGGCGGGGACCTCCGCGACCGTCTCGCCGATGAGATCGGCCGCCCCGCCCCAGCCGGAGCCGAGCACGAGGGCGACGTCGAAGGTCGGGACGCCGGTGCGCTCGGACAGGGTCGCGGCCGCCGATCGGGCGGTCTCGAACGGGTCCGTGGCGGCGCCTGGGGAAACGTGGGTCGTCATGGGTCGAGGCTAACGCCGAGGGGTTTGGCACGGGGAAACGCGGCACAATGGCGCGGGTGACCGCGACGACGCCCGGCCTCAGCGAGCCCTCGCCCCTCCCCGACGCGCGCGAGGGCACCCGCGTGGTGGTCGTCGGCGGCGGGCCCGGCGGGTACGAGGCGGCGCTCGTGGCCGCCCGCGCCGGCGCGCGGGTGACCCTGGTCGAGCGCCACGGGCTCGGTGGCGCCGCGGTGCTCACGGACGTGGTGCCCTCCAAGACGCTCATCGCCACGGCGGAGTGGATGACGATCGCCGCCCGGGCCCCCGAGCTGGGCATCCGCGCCGTCGGTGACCGTGACGAGCCCGGGCCGTTCGCCGTCGACCTCGGCCGCGTCAACGAGCGGGTGCGTGCGCTCGCGGCCGCGCAGTCCGCCGACATCCGTTCCCGCCTCGAGGCCGTCGGCGTGCGCGTCGTCGCCGGCCGGGCGCGCCTGGCCGGGCCGCACAGCGTCGTCGTCACCCCGGACGCAGGGGAGGAGCACCCGCTCGACGCCGACGCCGTCCTGCTCGCCACCGGCGCGACGCCGCGCGTGCTCCCCGACGCGGTCCCGGACGGCGAGCGCATCCTGGACTGGACCCAGGTCTACGGCCTGACCGACCTGCCCGAACGGCTCGTCGTCGTCGGCTCGGGCGTCACCGGGGCCGAGTTCGCCGGCGCGTACGGCGCGCTCGGCTGCGACGTCGTCCTCGTCTCGTCCCGGGACCGCGTGCTGCCCGGCGAGGACGCCGACGCGGCGGACGTCATCGAGGAGGTGTTCCGCGCGCGCGGCATGACGGTCCTGGGCCGGTCGCGCGCGGCGTCGGTGCGCCGCGTCGGCGACGGGGTCGCCGTCACGCTCGCCGACGGGCGCGTGGTGGAGGGGAGCCACTGCCTGCTCGCCGTGGGCTCGGTGCCGTCGACGTCGGGGCTGGGCCTCGCCCAGGCGGGCGTGCGGCTCACGGCCTCCGGTCACGTGGACGTGGACCGCGTCTCGCGCACGACGGCGCCCGGCGTCTACGCCGCCGGCGACTGCACCGGCGTGCTGCCGCTGGCCTCGGTGGCCGCGATGCAGGGCCGGATCGCGATGGCGCACGCCCTCGGCGGGGCGGTGACCCCGCTGGACCTGCGCACCGTCGCCTCGAACGTGTTCACCGCTCCCGAGATCGCCAGCATCGGCGCCTCGCAGCGGTCGCTCGAGGAGGCCGGCACGCGCTACGTCACGAGCCGACTGGAGCTCGCGCGCAACCCGCGGGCGAAGATGCTGGGCATGCGCGACGGCTTCGTGAAGCTCTTCGCGCACGCATCGACCGGAATCGTCCTGGGCGGGACCGTCGTGGCGCCGCGCGCCGGCGAGCTGATCTTCCCGGTCACGCTCGCCGTGGCCCAGCGGCTCACCGCCGACGACGTCGCGCACGCGTTCACGGTGTACCCGTCGCTGTCGGGCTCGATCGCCGAGGTCGCACGGCTGCTGCCGGTGGCGCCGGCCTGACGTCAGCGCGGCGCGGCCAGCACCCGGCGGCGCAGCTCGGGCCAGGCGGCGCCGAAGGCCACGAGCAACGGCCGGTCGGGCACGTCGTCGAGGTCCACCCAGGCGACCTCGAGGCTCTCGTCGTCCGTGGGCCGCGCGTCGTGCGGGCCGGTCGACCAGCCGATGACGGTGGTGTACGCCCAGGGGCCGTGGTCGAGCACGAACGTGTCGCGCACCGCGACGTGCGCCGGGTCCACGCCCGCCTCCTCGGCCGCCTCGCGCAGGGCGCCGTGCACCGGGCCCTCGTCCTCGTGCAGGGCGCCGCCCGGCAGGCCCCACGTCCCGCCCTGGTCGCTCCACAGGGCGCGGTGCTGGAGCAGCACCTGCGGCCCCTCGACGCCCTGGCGGACCAGCAGCAGCCCCGCCGCACCGAACCGGCCCCAGTGGCGCCGGCCGCACGCGCACTCGACCCAGGCGTCCCCCGAGCCGCGCGCGGCCGTCACGTCGCGGGCGTGGCGTCGAGGATGTCGCAGATGGTCGTCCCGGCGCTGACGCTTGCACCGACGTCCGCCGTCAGACCCGCCACCCGGCCGGCGCGGTGCGCGACCAGCGGCTGCTCCATCTTCATCGCCTCGAGGACCACCACGAGATCACCCTCACCGACGACGTCGCCCTCGGCCACCGCGACCTTGACGATCGTGCCCTGCATGGGGGAGGTGAGCGCGGTCCCCGCCGCGGAGCCCGAGGGGCGTCCGGGCGTCCGCCGAGTGCGCCGGGGGGCGGCGCCCCGCGCCCGGGGCGCGCCCAGGCCCAGGCCCGCCGGGAGCACGACCTCGATCCGCTTGCCGCCCACCTCGACGACGACGCGCTCGGTCGCCGCCGCCACGTCCGTGGCAGCCGCGTCGGCCGCGGTCCCGGCCGCCGGCTGCGCCTGGCCGGGCAGCCCCGGCAACCGGTCCGCGAAGGTCGTCTCGATCCAGCGCGTGTGGACGGCGAACGGCTGCGCGGGGTCGGCCGGCGCGAAGTGCGGGTCGCGGAGCACGGCGCGGTGGAAGGGCAGCACCGTGGGGATGCCGGCGACGTCCATCTCGTCCAGCGCGCGGCGGGCGCGCTCGATCGCCTGCTGCCGGGTCGCGCCCGAGACGATCACCTTCGCGATCATCGAGTCGAAGGCACCCGAGACGGTGTCGCCCTCGACCACGCCGCTGTCGACACGGACGCCGGGCCCCGAGGGGAAGTGGAGGCGGGTCAGCCGCCCGGGGGCGGGGAGGAAGCCCGCCGCCGGGTCCTCGCCGTTGATGCGGAACTCGAGGCTGTGGCCGCGCGTCGGGACCTGCGTGTACCCGAGCGGCTCTCCGGCGGCGACGCGCAGCTGCTCGCGGACCAGGTCGACGCCCGTGACCTCCTCGGTCACGGGGTGCTCGACCTGCAGACGCGTGTTGACCTCCAGGAACGACACGGTCCCGTCAGCCCCGACGAGGAACTCGCAGGTCCCCGCCCCGACGTAGCCCGCCTCGCGGAGGATGGCGACCGACGCCTCGCGGAGCGTGCGCTCCTGGTCGGCGGTGAGGAAGGGCGCGGGAGCCTCCTCGACGAGCTTCTGGTGCCGGCGCTGCAGCGAGCAGTCGCGCGTGGAGACGACGACGACAGTCCCGTGCGCGTCGGCGAGGCACTGGGTCTCGACGTGGCGCGGCGCGTCGACGTAGCGCTCCACGAAGCACTCGCCGCGCCCGAAGGCCGCCGTGGCCTCGCGCACGGCCGACTCGAACTGCGCGTCGACCTCGGCGGCGTCGTGGACGACCTTCAGGCCGCGCCCGCCGCCGCCGAAGGCCGCCTTGATGGCGATCGGCAGGCCGTGCTCGGCCACGAAGGCGTGGACCTCCTCGACGTCGGCCACGGGGTCCGGGGTCCCCGGCACGAGGGGCGCGCCCACGGCCTGCGCGATGTGGCGCGCGCGCACCTTGTCCCCGAGGGCCTCGATGGCCGAGGGCGGCGGCCCGATCCACACGAGCCCGGCGCCGATCACCGCGCGCGCGAAGTCCGCGTTCTCGGCGAGGAAGCCGTAGCCGGGGTGCACGGCGTCGGCGCCGCACCGCAGCGCGACGTCGACGATCTTGCCGGCGTCCAGGTAGGTGTCCGCGGCGCGCGCGCCGCCGAGCGCGTACGCCTCGTCCGCGAGCCGCACGTGCAGGGCCTCGCGGTCGGGGTCGGCATACACGGCGACGGACGAGATCTGGGCGTCGGAGCAGGCGCGGGCGATGCGCACGGCGATCTCACCGCGGTTGGCGATGAGGACCTTGGTGATCGAGGGCGCAGGAGGCACGGCTCACCGTAACGTCCGCCGCCGCCCGGCCCCGCCACGGGGCACCCGAGCGCGGCAAGACTGTCCGGTCCCGCCAACGGCCGTGGTCAGCGGTTGTGGCGCGCCGACCACTCGTCCGCCAGCACGGCGAACACGAGCTCGTCCGTCCACTCGCCCTTCCACCACGCGCTGGCCACATGGTGGGCCTCGCGCCGCATGCCGACCCGCTCCAGCAGAGCCGCCGACCGCACGTTGCGGGCGTCGCAGTCCGCGCACACGCGGTGCACGCCGCGGCCGAAGAGCCAGTCCAGCGCCGCGGTCACGGCCTCCGTGGCGTACCCGCGCCCCTGGGCGTCGGGGGCCAGCGTGAAGCCGATCCGCGCGAGCCGGGCGTCGGCCTCCTCCACGTGCAGGGCCACGTCGCCGAGCAGCCGGCCCGGCTCGCCGGCCAGCGCCACGCCGAGCTGGAACCACTCACCGGGCGCGCCGGGCTCGCGCCCCTCGTGCTCGGCGACAAACGCTCGCGCCGCCTGGAGCGGGTAGGGCGCGTCCCAGCCCTGGTAGCGGGCGACCTCCGGGTCCGACCGGTACTGCGCGAACCGTGGGGCGTCGTCGGGCACCAGGCGTCGGAGCACGAGGCGCGGCGTCCTCAGCTCGGTGAACCGCTCGTCAGGCACGTGGCACCTGCTCGGACCAGAGGTCCATCACGGTCAGCCCGAGCTCGGCGAGCAGCGTCCGCAGCAGCGGCAGGCTCACCCCGACCACCGCGTGGTAGTCGCCGTCGATGGCCGTGACGAAGGGGCCGCCCAGGCCGTCGACGGTGAACGCCCCGGCCACCACCAGGGGCTCGCCGGTCCCGACGTACGCCTCGACCTCCTCGTCGGAGAGGTCCGCGAAGTGCACGACCGTCGACGCCGTCGCGCCCGCCTCGCGGCGCCCTGCCCGGGTGTCGACCAGCCAGTGCCCGGTGTGCAGCACGCCGGTCCGGCCCCGCATCGCGCGCCAGCGCTCCACGGCCTCGGCGGCATCGGCAGGTTTGCCGAGCTGCCGACCGTCGAGCTCGAGCATCGAGTCGCAGCCGAGCACGACGGCGTCGTCCTCGCCCACCTGCGCGGCCGCGACGGCCTCGGCCTTCGCACGGGCCAGGACGAGGACGTCGTCCGCCGTCGAGGTGCCCGTGACGTGGCGGCCGTGCGGGGCCTCGCCGCGCGCCGCACGGGACGCGCCGAGCGCCTCGTCCTCGTCGACCCCGGACACGCGGACCTCCGGCGCGAAGCCGGCGGACCGCAGCGTGGCGAGCCGCGCCGGCGACGCGGAGGCGAGGACGAACCTCACCGCAGGGCGTCCCGCAGCACGTCGAGGCCGACCGAGCCGAGCGCGAGGGCACGGGCGTGGAAGGCCTTGAGGTCCGCCGCCTCACCGCGGGCGCGGGCCGCCGCGAGCGCGTCGTCGCGCGCACCCTCCCACAGGCGCTGCCCGATCTTGTACGCGGGCGCCTGCCCCGGCCAGCCGAGGTAGCGGTTCAGCTCGAAGCGCAGGAACGACTCGGGCATGTTGACGTTGGCCTTGAAGAACTCCCACGCCTTGTCCGCGTCCCACGTGCCGCCGCCCCACTCCGCCGGCGCCGGCAGCCCCAGGTGCACGCCGAGGTCGATGACGACGCGCGCCGCGCGCATGCGCTGGCCGTCGAGCATGCCGAGGCGGTCGCCCGGGTCGTCCATGAACCCGAGGTCGGCCATGAGGCGCTCGGCGTACAGGGCCCAGCCCTCGCCGTGGCCGCTCACCCAGCAGCCGAGGCGGCGCCACGCGTTGAGGGTCTCGCGCAGGTAGACGGCCTGGCCGACCTGCAGGTGATGGCCCGGGACGCCCTCGTGGTAGACGGTGGTCTTCTCGCGCCAGGTGTTGAACGTCGTGACGTCCGCCGGCACGGACCACCACATGCGGCCGGGGCGCGAGAAGTCGTCCGAGGGGCCGGTGTAGTAGATGCCGCCGCTCTGCGTCGGCGCGATGCGGCACTCGAGCCGCAGGACGGGCTCGGGGATGTCGAAGTGCACGCCGTTGAGCGCGGCGATCGCGGCGTCGGACGTCTCCTGCATCCACGCCTGGAGCGCCTGCGTGCCCTCGAGCCGCCGCGCCGGGTCGGCGTCGAGCTTGGCGACGGCGTCGGCGACGCTCGCGCCCGGGCCCGCGATGTCCGCGGCCACGGCCTCCTGCTCGGCGACGACGCGCGCGAGCTCGGCCAGGCCCCACTCGTAGGTCTCCTCGAGGTCGACGCGCGCGCCGAGGAAGTACTGCGACCACAGCGGGTACCGGTCGCGACCTGCGGCGTCGGCCTGGGGCGCCTGCGGGGCGAGCTCGTCGCGCAGGAACTCGGCGATCTGCCCGTACGCCCGACGTGCGGCCTCGGCGCCCTCGCCGAGCGCCTTGCGGATCGCCTGGCACGCCGCGGAGTCGTCGAGCGCCGCGTCGACGTCCGCGCCCGTGACGAAGGAGTCGAAGAAGGAGCCGTCACCGGCGAGGTCGCTCGCCTGGGTGAGGCACTCGGTGACCTGGCGGATCGGCGCGACCCGGCCGCGCGAGGCTGCCTGGCGCAGCGACTCGACCACACCTGCGGCGGCGTCGGGCAGGGCCGCGAGGCGCAGAGCGATGTTCTCCCAGTGCTCCGGGGTCGACGTCGGCATGATGTCGAAGATGTCCCGCAGCTCCTGCACCGGGGACGCGATGTTGTTGAGCTGGCCGGTCCACTCGTCGGCCTCGTGCAGCGCGATCTCCAGGCCCAGGCGCTCCTGCATCGCCGCGATCGTCACGCGGTCGACGTCGTCCTTCGCCTCGCCCGTCGCGAGCTCGGCCAGGGTGTCCCGGGCAGCCGCCGCCATCGCGTCCCAGCCTGCGGGCGACAGGTCGGTCATGAGGTGGTCGTAGCCCTGCACGCCCATCGCGGTGGCGGCGAGCGGGTTCAGGCGACACATCGTCGCGAGGTACTGGTCGGCGACGGCGTCGACGGCGGTGGGTACGCGCGTCGGAAGCTGCGGGGTCTGGGTCATGGACCGACCTTACGACCAGCGGCGGCGCGGACGGCGCTCGCCATCCGGGTGTCCCCGGCGGACTCGAACCCGGCGGCGACGCCGGCCCGGTCGGCGTCCGACCGGTTCTGGCTGAGCTTCGCCTTCGCCTCGACCCGGGTGACCACGAGCTCGAGCCCGACGACGGCGCGCAACTGGCCGGCGACGAAGGCCGGCGGGGCGTCGGCGACCGCCCACGGCTCAGCCCGGCCGGCCTCGAACCCCTCGGTGAGCCGGCGCACGTGGGCGGCGAGCCAGCCCTCGTCGTCGTGCACGACGAGCCGGCCGTACACGTGCGCCGTGAGGTAGTTCCACGTCGGCACCACGCGGCCGTGCTCGGCCTTGGTCGCGTACCAGGACGGGGTCACGTAAGCGTCAGGCCCGTGCACGATCGCCATCGCGTCGCCGATCGGGGGCCGGCGCCACTGGTCGTTGGTGCGCGCCACGTGAGCCTGGAGCGCCCCGTGCGCGCCGACCTCGGGCGCCCACACGTAGGGGAGCCGGGTGGCGACCAGGCCGTCGGCAGTGGCGGTGACGAGGTGCGCCGCGCCGGCGCCCGCGAGCAGCTCCGCGGTCGTGGCGTCGTCGACGGCGAAGTGCCGGGGGACGTACATCGGGATCTCCTGGGTGAGGGCTGCCGCTGGGAGCGGTCGGGCGTCGCGAGTGTCAGCTGTAGGCGGCGGCCTGCAGCCCGTAGAGCTCGGCGTACAGGCCGTCGGCTGCGACGAGCTCGCCGTGCGCGCCGGCCTCGACGATCCGGCCGTCCGCGACCACGAGGATCAGGTCGGCCATCCGGACGGTGGAGAAGCGGTGGGAGACGAGCACCGTGATGGCGCCGGTCCGGGCGCCCACCTCCCGTGCCGTGTGCGCGTACCGCTCGAAGAGCTGGTGCTCCGCCTGCGCGTCGAGGGCCGACGTCGGCTCGTCGAGGAGGAGCAGGAGGGGGGACGTGCGCATCATGGCGCGGCCGAGGGCCAGCTTCTGCCACTGCCCGCCGGACAGCTCCGTGCCGTCGGCGGACAGCCCGAGCTGGGTGTCCAGGCCGTCCTCCAGACGGTCGAGCAGCGCGCTCGCGTCCGCCCGGTCGAGCGCCTCGAGGACCGCGCGCTCGGAGTCGATCCTCGGCAGGTCGCCGACGCCGACCGTCTCCCGCGCGAGGAACTCCAGGCGGGCGAAGTCCTGGAACCCGGCCGCGATCCGCTCGCGCCAGCCCCGCACGGGGATGCGGCGCAGGTCCACCCCGTCCACCGTGATCTCGCCGACCGTCGGCTCGTAGAACCGGGCCAGGAGCTTGACGAGCGTGCTCTTGCCGGCCCCGTTCTCGCCGACGATGGCCACCGTGGCACCGGCCGGCAGGTGGAGGTCGACGCCGGAGAGCACCGGCCGGTCCGTGCCCGGGTAGGTGAACGCGACGCCCGTCAGGTGGATCCCGTCGGCGAGCCGGTCCGGGACCGGCGCGTCCTCGGGCAGCCCGTGCCCCGGTGGCGCGGTGACGAGGTCCTCGACCCAGGTCAGCCCGACCATCGCCGTCGCCGTCCGTTGCAGCGTCTGGAGGACGCTCACCGCGGCGACCACCTGCCCGTTGACCTGCGCGGCCAGCGTGAGCACGAGGATCACGTCACCGGCGGTGCCCCGGCCGGCGACCGCGTTGCGGACGACGAGGAGCGTCGCGCCGACGTAGGCGCCCGCGAAGACGACCTGCCCGAGCAGCCGTGGCCACAGCGCGCGACCCTCGGCCCGGACCAGGGTCCGGGTGGCGGCGTCCCATGCGGCCCCGAACCGGGCGCGCACGACGTCGCCCAGCCCGGCCACGCGCAGCTCCTTCGCCGGGCCCGCGCCCGTGCCGAGCTCGAGCAGGTGGCGCGCCCGGCGCCCGTCCTGCGCGGCGTCGTCCCGGGACCGGCCCAGGATCGACTCGGCACGGCGGCCCAGGAGCAGCGGCGGGACCGCCGCGAGCGGCAGCAGGAGCAGCCACGGGTCCAGCCGCCCGAGCAGCACGCCGGTGATCGCGATCGCCAGGCCGAGCCCGACGGCGGTCAGCACGGCCTGGAGCGCCTGGAAGCCCGCCCGGGAGATCTCGGTGCGCAGCACCTGGATCCGGTCGGCGTACTCGGGTCGCTCCATGTGCTCGATACCCGTCGAGCCGTTGGCCAGCTCGATGAGACGGCGGTCGAGGTGCCCGGTCGCCGCCTCGGCGAGCTCGAAGTAGAAGATGTGCGCGAAGTGCCCGGCCGTCAGCGAGGCGATGACCGTGACGGCCACCGCGACGGCCGCCCAGGTGGCGCCGTCGGCGTCGTGCGCGACGGCGGCATCGGTGAGGGCGGCGAGCGCGGGGGCGGCGAGCGGCAGTGCCGCCGCCTGGGCGAGCATGAGGACCAGGGAGGTCCAGGCGCGCCGCCGGTCGAGCCGCCAGCACGTGCGGGTGTAGGCCCAGGTGCCCCGGACGACGTCCTTCATCGCCCCTCCGACCCCGGTGCGGTCGACCCCGTCGCGGCGGGGTCGGCGTCGTCGGGAGCCGCGTCGACGCGCTCGCCGTCGGCATCGAGCCCGGCGGCGAACCGCTCCGCCTGGAGCCGGAACAGCCGCGCGTAGTGGCCGTCGGCGGCCATGAGCGCGTCGTGGTCTCCCAGCTCGACCACCCGGCCGCCGTCGACGACGACGATGCGGTCCGCGCGCCGCACGGACGAGAAGCGGTGGGAGATGAGCAGCGAGGTCACGCCGGCCGTGAGCTCGACGAACCGGTCGAAGAAGGCGACCTCGGCGCGCACGTCGAGCGCCGACGTCGGCTCGTCCAGCACGAGCACCCGAGCGCCCGCGTGCACTGCGTACAGCGCCCGGGCGATGGCGATCCGCTGCCACTGGCCCCCGGACAGGTCGGCGCCGCCCTCGTACGCGCGGGCCAGCGGGCTGTCGAAGCCCTTCGGCAGCGCCTCGACGACGTCGAGGACCCCCGCCTTCTGCGCCGCGGCCCGGACGCCCTCCGGGTCGACGAGGTGCGGGGCGCCGACCGCGATGTTGTCGGCCGCGGACAGCTCGAAGCGCACGAAGTCCTGGAAGATCACGCCGATGTGCCGGCGCCACTCGCCGGCGTCGAGGTCCGCGATGTCGAGACCGTCGACGGTGATGCGCCCGGCCGTCGGCTCGTAGAGCCGGGTGAGGAGCTTGACCAGCGTGGTCTTTCCCGCCCCGTTGACGCCGACGATCGCCGTCGAGCGACCCGCCGGCAGCTCGAGGTCCAGGCCGTCGAGCACCGGCGTGCGGGAGCCGGGGTAGGTGAAGCGGACGCCCTCGAACCGGATGCCGGCCTCGGGCGCCGCGGGGGCGAGCCCCGCGCAGGCGGCCCCGTCGGCCGGTCGCGCGAGGACGGCGCGGTCGGCCGGGCGGGCCGTGGCACCGGTCGACCAGCCGATCGTCGTGGCCGCGGCCGCCGCCGCCACCCGGTCCTCCAGGCGCGCCTTCGCTGCGACCGCGAGCATGCCGTACTGCGTCGGGACGTCGCACTCGACGTAGTACTCCCCGAGCAGCAGCGCGGCCATCGTGGCCTGGAGCACGAGCGCGAGCGCGGTGAGGTCGAGTGTCCCGCTCGCGCCGGCCCGCGCCGCGGCGACGAGCACGAACGCGGCGAGGGCCAGCCCGAGGGCGGTGTAGCCGACGTAGGGGCGCAGGTAGACCTCGCGCCGCCGCCGGGCGACCCGCGCGTACATCGCGGTGTGGTTCGCCACGTACCGGTCGGCCAGCCAGTCGCTCAGGCCGAACACGCGGGCTTCCTTCGCGGCGCCCGGGCCGACCGCCGTCTCGTGCAGGTAGGTGGACCGCCGGATGGTGGGTACGAGCTCTCGCCACACCTGGGAGTAGCGGCGCAACCCACCGCGCTGCCCGTACCTGAAGACGAGGGTCGCCACGACGACGGCGGCGCCGGCCCACCAGTGCAGCAGCACGGCGACGATCGCGCCGAGGGCGGCGAGCCGGGTGTAGCGCGCGACGAGTGCGAGCGACGCCCCGCACGCCTCGCCCGGCGTGCTGAAGTCCCGTTGGTAGGGGCGCAGCACGTCCTGGAGCTCGTCGAGCACGGCCGGGTCCTCCATCGGCGCGATGCTGACGGACCCGAGCGTGGTGCCCAGCACCGAGTCGAGCACGTGCCCGTCGACGACCCGCTTCATGCGGACGTTGAGGGCCGCCTGGAGCGGCGCGAGCGCCTGCTGGGCGACGAAGGCGGCGGTGGCGAGCAGGAACGTCGTGACGAGCCGGTCCCACTCGAGCGAGCCGACGCCGCCGGTCACCGCCGTGGGCACCTGGCCGACGACGGCGGACGTCGCGACGAGGAAGGCGACAGGCAGGAGGCCGAGCGCCACGTTCACGACCAGGACGCCGGCGACGAGCCCCCGGCCCGCCAGGGGGAGCAGCCGGAACACGAGGAGCCGGGGGCGGACCGCGGTGTCCCGCCACGCCCGCCACGTCGCCGCGGCTCCGTCCACGGGGCCGTCCCCGGGCGCTCCGGGGGTAGCGACGCGGCGGGTGGGGCGGGCCATCACCGGACCGCAGGTCCGGCGCTCCGGCGCTGTCACGCGGTTACTGGGCACGCTCCCGTCGAACCGTGCGCCACCGACACGAGGCGATCATGGCGGGCACGCCACCCGGTGAGGCGCCCCGTCCGCCTCCTGCGACGTCAGGCGCGCCCGCTCCAGCGCCACGCGTCGCCGCCCCGGGCGAGCGGGCCGCGCAGCTGCTGCGCGCCGTCGACCCAGCGG
>JAEZZV010000117.1 GCA_023418375.1 Actinomycetes bacterium
GGTCGACCCGGCGCTGGTGCGGTACTGGTTCGACGACAAGCCGTCCCTGTTCGCGGCGTCGCTGATGGACGCGCGGATCAACCCGGCCCGCCTCGCCGAGCGGATCGCGGCCGGGCCGATCGAGACCATCGGTCCGCGGCTCGTGGAGACGGTCCTGGGCGTCTGGGAGTTCCCCGACGGCCAGGAGAAGATGCAGCTCCTGCTGCAGAGTGTCGCGTCGGGGCACGACCTGCCGTCCTCGATCCGCGAGTACCTCATGACGGAGGTCTTCTCGCGCGTCCGGCCGATCGTCCCGGGCCCGGAGGCGAGCCTGCGCGTGAACCTGGCGATGTCGCACGTCGTCGGCCTGCTGCTGGCCCGGTACGTGGTGCGCCTGGAGCCGCTCGCCTCGACGCCGGTGGCCGACGTGGTCGCGCAGGTCGGCCCGGTCATCCAGCGCTACTTCACGCCCGACGCCCGCTGACGCGTCCCACCCACCCGGCCGCCCGCCGCGACGACGGGCCGAGCGGCCGGGGGCCCTTGGTCCTTGGCAGCGGCATTCCGCGGGCGTAGATTTCCTCACATGAGGAATAACAACGACGGCGCCCCCGCCGTCCGCGCCCGTGGCCTCCGCGTGGTGCGTGGCGGCCGCAAGGGCGTCGTGATCATCGACGGCATGGACCTCGAGGTCCCCGCGGGCCAGCTCGTGGGTCTGCTCGGTCCCAGCGGCAGCGGCAAGACGACCCTGATGCGCGCGGTCGTCGGCGGCCAGGCGAACGTCACCGGGACGCTCGACGTGCTCGGGCTCCCCGCGGGCGACGCGGCGCTGCGCCACCGCGTCGGCTACGTCACCCAGGCGCCCAGCGTCTACGGCGACCTGACCATCACCGAGAACCTGCGCTACTTCGCGCGGCTCATCGGGGCGCCGGAGGACGACGTCGCCCGCGTGCTCGCCGAGGTCGACCTCGCCGCGATCGCCGACCGCCGGGTGAGCGTGCTGTCCGGCGGCGAGCGCTCGCGCGTCTCGCTCGCGGCGGCGCTGCTCGGCCGGCCCGAGCTGCTGGTCCTCGACGAGCCGACCGTCGGCCTGGACCCGGTGCTGCGCCGCGACCTCTGGATGCTCTTCCGCGGCCTCGCCGAGCGCGGGACGTCGCTCCTGGTCTCGAGCCACGTCATGGACGAGGCGACGCGCTGCGACCGCCTGGTGCTCATGCGCCAGGGCCGGGTGCTCGCGGATGCGACCCTCCCCGAGCTGCTCGAGCGCACCGGCGCGGAGGACGCCGACGGCGCGTTCCTCGCCCTGGTCGACGCGGCGGGCGCGGAAGGAGCGGCGGCGTGATCACCACCCTGACCCTGTCGACGGCGGCCCGCGTGCTGCGCCAGCTGCGCCACGACCGCCGGACGATCGCCCTGATCCTCGTCGTGCCGTGCTTCCTCATGGGCATCGTCGCGTGGATGTTCTCCGACACCCCCATGGTCATCGACCAG
The DNA here is from genome assembly GCA_023418375.1 of Actinomycetes bacterium. Taxonomy (GTDB): domain Bacteria; phylum Actinomycetota; class Actinomycetes; order Actinomycetales; family Cellulomonadaceae; genus Actinotalea. Next base: position 1,468 of record JAEZZV010000117.1, read on the forward strand.
TTCGGCCCGTTGCTGCTCGGCGTCTTCCCGATGTTCGTGATGTTCCTCATCACGAGCGTGGCGACGCTGCGCGAGCGCCAGTCCGGCACCCTCGAGCGCCTCATGACGACGCCGATCCAGCGCGCCGACTTCGTGCTCGGCTACGCGCTCGCGTTCGCCGTGCTGGCCACGCTCCAGGGTCTCGTGCTCACGGCCTTCGCGATCTGGGTCTGCGGGATGGACGCCCAGGGCGACCTGTGGCTCATCGTCGCGGTCGCGGTGCTCGACGCGGTGCTCGGCTGCGTGCTGGGCCTGGCCGCGTCGGCGCTCGCGAACACCGAGTTCCAGGCCGTGCAGATGATGCCCCTGTTCATCATCCCGCAGCTGCTCACCGGCGGGTTGCTGATGCCCCGCGACCAGATGCCGCAGGCGATCGAGTGGTTCTCCCGCGCGATGCCCTTGACCTACGGCATGGAGTCCTTGCAGGACCTCGCCAAGGGGGCTGAGCTCGGCGACATCGCCGGCGCCGTGGGCGCGATCCTCGCGTTCATCGTCGCCTCGCTCGTCCTGGCCATCACGACCCTGCGCCGCCGCACGCCCTGACGCCGACACACGGACGGCCCCTGCCCCCGCCGATCACGAACGCCGCACCCTCTAGGCTGGCGACCAGGATCGGCGGGGGAGGACGCATGAGCAGCACGGGTGGCGGCGAAGGCCGTTGGTTCGACGGGGTCGGGGAGGGTCCCGGCGGACCGGGCGGCCAGCCTCAGTGGTCGCCGGACCCGTCGACCCCACAGGGACCGGGAGCCGGTGACGCCGCGACGCCCACGGGCTCGCGGCGTGGCGGCACGGGCAAGCCGGCCGGTCGCCGTCGGCCGCCGCTGTGGCTGCTCATCCTGCTCGGCGTCGTGGTGGTGGGTGCGGTCGTCACGCTCGTGCTGCTGCTGACGCAGCAGGAGGACGACCCCGAGGTGCCGCCGGCGGAGACGGTCACCCTCCCGGTGCCGACGCCGACGATCGACGCCATCGGCCGCGAGCCCGGCACCCCGTTCTTCGAGGCGCTGCCGTCCGAGGTGCTCCAGTTCGCGCTCACCGAGGCGGGCGAGGACCAGGAGCTGTTGCAGGGCGGCGCGCTCGAGGCCTACCGCCTCGTCTACTCCGACGGTGGTGCCGACACCCTGACCGTCCTCGCCGGCCAGTGGCGCGACGCCGCAGGCCCGCAGGCGCGCCTCGACTCGGTGCTCGCCCAGCTCGGCGAGGTGCCGGAGGCGAGCGACGTCCCCGAGCCGACCGAGCCCGCCGAGCCCGCGGAGACCGCGGAGGAGGACGGCGAGGCCACGGAGGACGCCGCCGCGACGCCGACCGAGGAGCCCGTGCCGTCCGCCGAGCAGGGCCCGGTGCAGGTCGACGGGCAGGACGTCGGCCGCTACGTGTTCGTGCCTCGTGAGGACGGCACCGGCACGATCTGGTGGACCAACGCCACGGTGTTCATCCAGCTCGACGGCCCGTGGGCCGAGCTGCGCGACGTCTTCACGGCCTACCCGCTGTGACGCCGGAGCCCACCGCAGCCGCGCACGGACGCGTCGCCGTCCTGGGCGGCGGCGTCATGGGCGAGGCGCTCGTCGGCGCCGTCCTGCGCGCGGGCGTGCGCCCCACCGACGTCGTCGTGGCGGAGAAGGCGACCGCCCGCGCGGCCGAGGTG
>JAEZZV010000172.1 GCA_023418375.1 Actinomycetes bacterium
CCCCGGAGACGCCGTCGCGCACCACCGACCGCAGCCCGCCGACGCCCGCGGCGACCACCGGCGTGCCGCACGCCTGCGCCTCGGCCGCGACCAGCCCGAACGACTCGCTGCGCGACGGGACGGCGACGACGTCGGCAGCCCGGTACCAACGGGCGAGGCACGCCGGGTCGACGGGCCGGCGGATCTCGACCAGGTCCGCCACGCCGAGCGAGCGGGCGAGCGCCAGCAGCTCGGTGACGTGCCGGGCGTCCCCGCTCGGCCCGCCGAGGACCACGACGCGCGGCGCGCGGCGCAGGGCCTGCGGCCCACCGTCCCCGACGAGGACCGCGAGGGCGCGGACGAGGACGTCGGGAGCCTTGAGCGGCTGCACGCGGCCGGCGAAGAGCACGAGCGGCTCCTCGGGGTCCAGGCCCAGCTCGCGCCGCGCCCGCGCCTGCGCACCGGCGAGGCCACGCGGGTCCAGCGCGACGGCGTCGGGGTGGAACACCGACCGGTCCACGCCCGGGGCCACGACGTGCACGGCCCCGGGTTCGGCACCGTACCGGTGCACCAGGTCGCGCGCCTCCTCGTCGGTGTTCGCCACCAGCGCGTGGGCCGCGTGCACGACGGTCTCCTCGCCACGGATCCGCGCGCACGGCTCGGGTGCGTCCCCGGGCGCCAGGGCCGCGTTCTTCACCTTGGCCAGCGTGTGCATCGTGTGCACGAGCGGCGCGGCCCACAGCGGCGAGGCGACGCTCGCCGCGAGCCCGGACAGCCAGTAGTGCGAGTGCACGACGTCGTACGGTGCGCGTCGGGCCCACTCCTCGTTGCCGAGGAGGTTCGTGGTGAACTCCTCGACCCGTTGCGGCAGCTCCTCCTTCGCGAGCCCCCGCGCCGGGCCCGCAGGCACGTGCCGCACCGCGACGCCGTCGGCCAGGGGCACGACGCACGGCGCGTCGGGGCTCGTGGCCCGCGTGAAGATGTCGACGGTCGCACCCGCGTCCGCCAGTGCCCGCGCCAGCGACGTGAGGTACACGTTCATGCCACCCGCGTCACCGGTGCCCGGCTGGTCGAGCGGTGAGGTGTGCACCGACAGCATCGCGACGCGCGGGCCGGACATGCGGGTGGTCTCCGATCAGTTGAGGGCACAACCATTATCGGGGCTACGGAAGGCCCACGCGTCCCGCGACGACGCACGTCGGTGCTGGTAGGAAGGCGGTCGCCACAGGTTCACCCGTTCGGCGGCTCGCCGTGACCTCGTCGATGCGGAGCACGACCACCCGGTCCGAGCGCTGGCCCGCCACCACGAGCCAGTCCCCCGCCGGCCCCGGCACGACCGCGAAGTGCCGCGGCCAGACGGCGCCCGGCCGGGGCGGGCCCGCGTCGGGTTCCGCTCCACCCGCGCCCACCGCGACCACCCCGGCCGGGTCGGGGCGCGCGCCGTCGACGCCGGGGTGCCAGCCCGCCACCACGTCCGGGCCGCGGACGCTCACCAGCAGGAGTCCGCCGTGCACGAGCACGTGCGCCGCGAGCGCCTCCTGCCCCGCCGCGTCGGCCCCTGCCGCCGGGACGACCATGACGGGGCGCAGCCCGGCCCCGTCCCAGGCGAGCACGTGCAGCGTGGAGTCCAGCTCACCGGTGACGTACAGGTGGCCGCCCGGGCCCCAGGCGGCGTGCCGCGGACCGGTGCCGGGCGGCATGCGCAGGGCGATGCCGTCGGCGTCCAGCAGGCCGTCCGGCCGCACGGCGTAGCGGCGGATCTCGTCCGTGCCGAGGTCGAACGCGAGCAGCACGGCGCCGTCCGGCGTGAGCAGCGTGGAATGGACGTGCGGGCTGTCCTGGCGGCCGGCCACCGGTCCGCGCCCGGAGTGCTCGAAGATCTGCGCGACGCCGCCGACCAGCGCGGCCCCGCCGTCCTCCGCCGCCCGCAGCGGCAGCACGCCGACCGAGCCGCTGCCGTAGTTCGCCACGTAGAGCGCGCGGCCGTCCGGGTGCACCAGCAGGTGGCAGGGCCCCGAACCGCCCGACGAGACGCGCTCGACCTGCGCCAGCGCGCCGTCGGGCCCGACGGCGAACCGCGTGACCGCGCCCGGCGTCGTCTCCCCGACGGCGACGAGCGACCGCCCGTCTGCAGCCGGCGCCAGGAACGACGGCGCGGGCGTCCGCGCGCGCAGCACGGGCTCGTCGAGCGCGCCGGTGGCCGGGTCGAGGTCCACCGACCAGATGCCGGCGACGGCCTCGGGGCCGTCGGGTCCGTCGTCGGGCGAGGTGCCCAGCCAGAGCCGGACGGTGTCGGGCGCCATCCGGGCAGCGTAGGGCCGCAGGCGCGACTGTGCCCCCGGGTCGAGACCCGGGGGCACAGTCGGTGGACCAGTCGCGCGGGCGCTGCCCGCACGGGTGTGTCACCGGACGAGGGCGCCCGACCGACGCTTGTTGACCAGGTCGAACGCGACCGCGGCCAGCAGGACCAGGCCCTTGATGACCTGCTGCCACGCCGGGTCGGTGCCGATGATCGACAGGCCCATGTTCAGCACGCCCATGATGAGCGCACCGACGATGACGCCCGAGACCCGGCCGATGCCGCCGTACACCGACGTGCCGCCGATGAAGCAGGACGCGATGGCGTCGAGCTCGTAGCCCTGGCCGGCCAGCGCGCTCGCCGCACCAGCCTTCGAGGTCGTCACGATGCCGGCGATCGCCGCGAGCATGCCCATGTTCACGAAGATCATGAAGTTCATGCGCTTGGTGTTGACGCCGGACAGGATCGCGGCCTGGAGGTTGCCACCCATCGCGTAGACGTTGCGGCCGAAGACCGTCTTCTGCGTGATGAAGGAGTAGCTCGCCACGAGGACACCGATGATGAGGAGCACGATCGGGGTGCCGCCGCGGCTGCCCGCGAGCACGTACGTGAAGTAGCCGATGAGCGCCGTGAAGAGCACGATCTTGATGAGGAAGCCGCTGAAGGGCTCCACGCTGAGCTCGTGCTTGCGGAGCGTCCGGCGGGCGCGCAGCTGGGACAGGATCATCGCCACGATCACGAGGATGCCGAGGACGATCGTCACGGTATCCCGCGTGCCGTTGAGCCAACCGAGGAAGTTCGCGACCGACTTGTTCGAGATGGCGACGAACTCCTGCGGGAAGCTCGCGATGGTCTTGCCGCCGAGCATCAGGATGGCCAGGCCCCGGAACGCGAGCCAGCCTGCTAGCGTCACGATGAACGCCGGGACACCCACGTAGGCGACCCAGAAGCCCTGCCAGGCCCCGACGAGCATGCCGAGGACGATGGCGCCGATGATCGCCAGCCACCACGGCCACGACTGCTCGCGCATGAGCACGGCGACGACGGCGCCCACGAAACCGACGACCGAGCCGGCCGACAGGTCGATGTGACCGGCGATGATGACGATGATCATGCCGAGGGCCAGGATCATCACGTAGGCGTTCTGCTGGATGAGGCTCGCGACGTTGTTCGGGAGCAGCAGCTTGCCGTCGGTGAGGATCTGGAACAGCACCACGATGACGCCCAGGGCGCCGACGATGCCGTACTGGCGGAGGTTCCCGCCGAACGTGTCCTTGAGGGTGGTCACCGGGTCACTTCCTTGTCGTCACTAACCATGGTCATGTAGCGCATGAGGTTCTCCTGGGTGGCCTGCTCTCGCGCCACCTCGCCGGTGACCCGGCCCTCGCTGATCGCGTAGATCCGGTCGCACATCCCGAGGAGCTCGGGCAGCTCGGACGAGATCATGATGATCGCCTTCCCCGCAGCGGCGAGGCTGTTGATGATCGTGTAGATCTCGTACTTCGCACCGACGTCGATACCGCGCGTCGGCTCGTCCAGGATGAGCACGTCGGCATCCGTGAAGATCCACTTGCTCAGCACGACCTTCTGCTGGTTGCCACCGGAGAGGTTCCCGGTGAGCACGTCCACGCTCGGCGCCTTGATGTTCATGTCCGTGCGGAACTTGCCCGCGACGTTCGACTCCGCGCCGGCGTCCACGACGCCGTACTTGGAGACCTTCTGCAGCGCGGCCGCGGCGATGTTCCGCTTGATGTCGGTCAGCAGGTTCAGGCCGTAACGCTTGCGGTCCTCGGTGGCGTACGCGATGCCGTTGCTGATCGCGGCCCCCACCGAGTGCGTGGAGACCTCCTTGCCGTCCTTGATGACCCGCCCGGTGATGTTCGTGCCGTAGGTGCGACCGAAGATGCTCATCGCGAACTCGGTACGGCCGGCACCCATGAGGCCCGCGAGACCGACGACCTCGCCGCGCCGCACGGAGATCGATGCGTTGTCGACGACCTTGCGGTCCTGCTGGATCGGGTGGTGCACGGTCCAGTCCTCGACCCGCAGCACCTCCTCGCCGACGTTCGGCGTGCGCTCCGGGAACCGGTGGTCCATCGAGCGGCCGACCATCGAGCGGATGAGGTCCTCCTCGGTCACGGTCTCGGCCTTCATGTCGAAGGTCTTGATCGTCTGACCGTCGCGGATGACCGTCGTCCGGTCGGCGACACGGAGGATCTCGTTGAGCTTGTGGCTGATGATGATCGAGGTGATCCCACGCTCGCGCAGCGACTGGATGAGCGTCAGGAGCTTCGCGCTGTCCTCGTCGTTCAGGGCCGCCGTCGGCTCGTCGAGGATGAGCAGCTTGACGCGCTTGGCCAGCGCCTTCGCGATCTCGACGAGCTGCTGCTTGCCGACGCCGATGTCGTAGATCTTGGTGTCCGGCGACTCAGCGAGACCGACCTCGGCGAGGAGCTTCGCCGCGTCGGAGTTCGTCTTGTTCCAGTCGATGACACCGCGGGAGGAGCGCTCGTTGCCGAGGAAGATGTTCTCCGCGATCGACAGGTAGGGGCTGAGTGCGAGCTCCTGGTGGATGATGACGATGCCGTGGTGCTCGCTGTCCCGGATGCCCCGGAACTGCACCGGTGTGCCCTCGAAGACGATGTCGCCTTCGTAGGTGCCGTGCGGGTAGACGCCCGACAGCACCTTCATCAGCGTGGACTTGCCGGCCCCGTTCTCGCCGCAGATGGCGTGGATCTCGCCCGGGCGCACGTCGAGGGACACGTCCTTCAGGGCCACGACGCCGGGGAACGTCTTGGTGATGGATCGCATCTCGAGGATGGTCTCCGCGACTGCTGCGCGGCCACCCACGGGCGTGCTGGGCTGAATGCTCTCGGACATGACTCGCTCACGTTCTCTCGGTCTGGGACGGGGGCCGTAGGGCCACGGTGCACCGGCCTGCCCGGTGGCGCGAGCCACCGGGCAGGCCGGCGAATGCCGTACCTGCAGGACCTGTCAGAGACCGAGGTCCTCGGCCGAGTAGAACTCGGAGTCGACGAGCGCGGACTGGACGGTGTCCTTGGTGACGACCATCGGGTCCTCGAGGTACGTCGGGACGACCTTGACGCCGTTGTCGTACGTCTCGTTGTCGTTCGTCTCCGGCTCGCCACCGGCGACGATCTCGTCGATCATCGTCGCGGCGCGCTGGGCGAGGACACGGGTGTCCTTCCAGACCGTCATCGACTGCTTGTCGGCGAGCATGTTGATGACGTTCGCCTGGTCGGCGTCCTGGCCGGTGAGGACCGGGTAGTCAGGACCCGGGACGATGCCGGCGGTCTCGAGGGCCTGCGCGATGCCCAGGGCCAGCGAGTCGTTCGGCGAGAGGACGGCGTCGAGCTTGGTGCCGTCGTTGTAGAAGGAGTTGAGACGGTTGGTCATCTCGTCCTGGGCGCCCTCGGTCTTCCAACCGGTGATGCCGATGGACTGCCACTCGTCGTTCGTGGCCGGGTTCTTGCCCGAGGGGGTGACGAGAACGCCCGACTCGAAGTACGGGTTCAGGACGTCCCACGCACCGGCGAAGAAGAACTTCGCGTTGTTGTCGTCGGGCGAGCCGGCGAAGGGCTCGAGGTTGAACGGGCCGGTCTCGCCGTCGGCGAGGCCCAGGGCCTCCTCGATGAACAGACCCTGCATCTGGCCGACCGCGTAGTTGTCGAACGTCGCGTAGTAGTCGACGTCCGGCGTCTCGTTGATCAGGCGGTCGTACGCGATGACCGTGATGTCCTGGGCCTTGGCCTCGGACAGGATCGGCGCGAGCGCGGTGCCGTCGATGGCGGCGATCACCAGGATGTCGACCGGCGCGTTCACCATGTTCTGGATCTGCGAGATCTGCTGGTCGACCTCGTCGTCAGCGAACTGGAGGTCGGTCTGGTAGCCGGCGTCCTGCAGGAGGCCCTCGAGCTGAGCGCCGTCCTTGTTCCAGCGCTCGAGGCTACGGGTCGGCATGGAGATGCCCACCGTGATGTCCTCGGCGGCGGCGGCCTCGTCCCCACCCTCGTCGGTGGCGGTGGTCTCGTCGCCCGTGCTCGCGTTGTCGTCCTCGCGCTCGGAGGAGCACGCCGCGACGCCCGAGAGCAGGATCGCCGCGCTGGCAAGCGCCGCGACCGTCTTGAACTTGCGCAATGACATCTTCGTCACCCTTCGTCGAGCCGCCGTCCGGCTGCTCCGGACGCGTACGGCCTTCCGCCAGAACCCCTCGGGGCCGGGGCGGTGCGCCGTCGAACGCCGCCACTGCCACCCGTCGGGTGTGTTGACGCGCCGGACGCTATTGCGGCCCCCGGGCGCCATCAAGACGGATCGGCCCGAATCGAGGTAACGATGTCATCACAAGTTGAAGACAACGCCTGAACGGATCCGTGGGAGCGTGCGTCAGAGGACGAAGGTCCCGGCGCAGCCCCCATGCACCGCCAGGGCGCGGGCGGCGGCAGGGCGGGCGCGCCGCCGATGCGACGGCGGTCACGGACGGCGCGCACGGACCGCGCGGAGGGACTGGACGGCCACCGCCCCGAGGGCCGTCCCGACGCCGTCGGGGGGCGCTGCCGAGCCTGCCTGCAGGGTTGCCGAGAACACCGGCGGGACAAGCTGCGGGGAAAGGACGACGCCGGCACCCACGGTGCCCGGGTCCGAGCGAAGGCCGGGCGCGAGGGTGCCGGCGTCGGAAGCAACGAACGCTCAGCTGAGATTTGTTGCTGCGATGAACATATCCGCCCGGGGTGCCCTCCGTCCAGCGCCGCGGCGGGTGAGGGCAGGTGCGCAATGGCCCCTCAGGCGGGGACCCAGGCCGCCGGCTCCTCGACGAGCGCCTGGAGCACCTCGAGCGCGCCGCCGGTCATCGCCGGGTACTTGCCCGCCTGTGCCACGCTCACGTCGACGGCGGCCCACGGGGCGGTGATGACCCGCCCCTCGAGCTGCGCGAGCACCGCGGACCGCAGGTACGGCGCGAGGTCGGCGTAGATGCCACCCAGCACGACGTGCTCGAGGTCGACCACGTGCACGACGTTCGCCAGAGCCACCCCCAGCGCCGCGCCCGCCCGCTCCAACGCCGCCAGGACGCGCGGCGCGCCTTCCTCCGCGGCGGCCACGACGTCGGCCACCGGGCACTCGCGCGGCAGGCCGGAGGCCGCCACGATCGCGTCCTGGCCGGCGTACGACTCGAGCGTGCCGCCCTCGTCGAACGGGCCGGCCGTGCCCAGCGCGGTGTGGCCGATCTCGCCGCTCCAGCCGTGCCGGCCGCCGAAGATCCGCCCGTCGAGCACGAGCGCGGCACCGATGCCGACCTCGCCGGACACGTAGACGAAGCTGCTGGGTTCGCCCCGACGGACGCGCGCCTCGGCGCGCGCGGCGAGGTTCGCCTCGTTCGCCAGGCGTGGCGGCATCCCGGCAAGCACCGGGTGCGCGGCCATCACGCCGACGACGTCGATGTCGCGCCAGCCCAGGTTGGGGGCCAGGCGCAGCGGGCCCGTCACGCTGTCGACCAGGCCGGGCAGGGCGAGCGCTGTGCCGACGATGACCACGCCGTCGGCCGACAGCACCGCCAGGACCGTACCGGCCAGCGCGGCCAGGCGGCCGAGGACGTCCTCGGGGTCGCTGCCGCGGAAGTCGCCCATCTCCACCCGCTGCTGGAGCACCCGGCCACCGAGGTCGACGGCGCGCACACCGAGGTAGTCGACGTTCACCTCCATGCCGACGGCCGCGACCGTCCCCTTGGCGGGGGCGAGCGGCACGGCGGGACGCCCGGCGCGCTGCGGCGTCACGGGCTCGAGCTCCGTCACCAGGCGGGCGGCCAGCAGCCGGTCCACGAGCGCGGAGACGGTCGCTCGCGTCAGACCCGTAGCGGCGGCGATGTCCGCGCGCGAGACTGGCGTGGGGGCGTCCAGAACGTGGCGCAGCGTCAGCGCGAGGTTGTGGTGGCGCAGCGTCTCCTGACGCGCGGCGCGCCCCCCGTTGGCGGCACCCCTCGGCCCAGGCATGCCTTGACCCTACAGGGTTCCGCGGGATAAGTTCATCCAGTCAACAAATTTCTCCGTGGCCGACCGCTCCTAGCGGGCCACGAGGAGGCCGGCGAGCGACCGGCCCCAGATCTCTCTCGACGAGGAGACGCAAGATGGTTCGCAAGCCCACCCCCGAGGACAAGTTCTCGTTCGGTCTGTGGACGGTCGGCTGGGCCGCCCGTGACCAGTTCGGCGAGGCCACCCGTCCGGACCTCGACCCGGTCGTGAGTGTCCACAAGCTCGCCGAGCTCGGCGCCTCCTTCGTGACCTTCCACGACGACGACGTGGTGCCCTTCGGCTCCGACGCCGCCGAGCGCGACCGCATCCTGGCCCGCTTCAAGGACGCGCTGACCGAGACCGGCATCAAGGTGGAGATGGTCACCACCAACACCTTCACCCACCCGATGTTCAAGGACGGCGCGTTCACCTCGAACGACCGCACCGTCCGCCGCTACGCGCTGCGCAAGATCCTCCGCAACGTCGACCTGGCCGCCGAGCTCGACGCGAAGACGTTCGTCATGTGGGGCGGCCGCGAGGGCGCCGAGTACGACGCCTCGAAGGACCTGTGGGCCGCGCACCAGCGCTACGCCGAGGGCATCGACACCGTGGCCGGCTACATCAAGTCCAAGGGCTACGACCTGAAGATCGCGCTCGAGCCGAAGCCGAACGAGCCCCGGGGCGACATCCTCCTCCCGACGATCGGTCACGCCCTGGCCCTGATCGACCGCCTCGAGAACGCCGACATCGTCGGCCTCAACCCCGAGGTCGGCCACGAGCAGATGGCGGGCCTGAACTACACGACCGGCCTGGCCCAGGCGCTGTGGTGCGAGAAGCTCTTCCACATCGACCTCAACGGCCAGCGCTCGATCAAGTACGACCAGGACCTCGTCTTCGGCCACGGCGACCTGTTCTCCGCCTTCGCCACCGTCGACCTGCTCGAGAACGGCTTCCCGAGCGGTGGCCCGCGCTACACCGGCCCGGTCCACTTCGACTACAAGCCGTCGCGCACCGAGGGTGTCGAGGGCGTCTGGGAGTCGGCCGCCGCGAACATGGCGACCTACATCCTGCTCAAGGAGCGCGCCCTGGCCTTCCGCGCCGACCCGGAGGTCCAGGAGACCCTCGAGGCCGCCGGCGTCTTCGACCTGGCCAAGCCGACGCTGGACGAGGGCGAGACCCTCGAGTCCTTCCTGGCGAACCGGGCCGCGTACGAGGACGTGGACGTCGACGCGCTCGGCGCCCGCGAGTACCACTTCGTGCGGCTGAACCAGCTGGCCCTCGAGCACGCCATCGGCGCCCGCTGACCCGACTGGACCCGGTCCCGGCCCCGACGGCACC
>JAEZZV010000266.1 GCA_023418375.1 Actinomycetes bacterium
GGCTCGGCCTGGGCGGGGGCGGCCCCCGCCTCGTCAGCCGCCCCGATGCGCGCCAGCGGCGCTCCGACCTCGACCGTCTCGTCCTCGCCCACGAGGATCTCGAGGATCACCCCGGTGAAGGGGGACGGGATCTCGGTGTCGACCTTGTCGGTCGACACCTCGAGCAGCGGCTCGTCGACCTGGACGGAATCGCCCACCTGCTTGAGCCACCGGGTGACCGTCCCCTCGGTGACGCTCTCGCCGAGAGCCGGCATCTGCACGGTGTCCGACATGACCACGCGTCTCCTCGCCTTAGTTGTGGGCGTGCAACGGCTTGCCGGCGAGGGCCAGGAAGGCCTCGCCGAGAGCCTCGTTCTGGGTGGGGTGCGCGTGCACGAGCGCCGCGACGTCCTCCGGGTATGCCTCCCAGTTGACGACGAGCTGCCCCTCGGCGATGAGCTCGCCGACCCGCGCTCCGATCATGTGGACGCCGACGACCGGCCCGTCCGTGCGGCGCACCAGCTTGACGAACCCGGTGGTGCCGAGGATCTGGCTCTTGCCGTTGCCGCCGAGGTTGTACTCGAGCACCTGGACGGCGTCCGCGCCGTAGGTCTCCTTGGCCTTCGCCTCGGTCAGGCCCACCGAGGCGACCTCCGGCTCGGAGTATGTCACGCGGGGGATGCCCGACTCGACGAGGGGCGCGGGGTTCAGGCCCGCGATCTCCTCGGCCACGAAGATGCCCTGGGCAAACCCCCGGTGGGCCAGCTGCAGCCCCGGCACGATGTCGCCGACGGCGAACACGTTCGGCACGTTGGTGCGCAGCCGCTCGTCGGTGAGCACGAACCCGCGGTCCATGCGCACGCCCTGCTCCTCGTAGCCGAGGCCGTCCGTGCGCGGGCCGCGGCCGACGGCGACGAGGAGGTACTCGGCGTCGAACGTCTTGCCGTCCTCGAGCGTGACGTGCACGCCCTGGTCGTCCTGCGTCACGCCCTGGAAGCGCACGCCGAGCGAGAACTGGATGCCGCGCTTGCGGAACGCACGCTCGAACGCCTTGGAGAGCGCCTCGTCCTCGGCCGGGACCAGGTGGGGAAGCGCTTCGATGATCGTGACCTCGGCACCGAACGAGCGCCACACGCTGGCGAACTCGCTGCCGATGACGCCGCCGCCGAGCACGATGACCGACCCGGGCACGCGGTCGAGCTTCAGCGCGCCGTCGGAGGTGATGACCCGACCGCCGATGTCCAGGCCGGGGAGCGTGCGCGCGTACGAGCCGGTGGCGAGGACCACGTGACGGCCGGTGTAGCGGACGCCGTCGACCTCGACGGTGTCGGGGGAGACCAGGCGGCCCCACCCCTCGACGTAGGTGATGCCGTGCGCCTTCACCAGGCCCTGGAGCCCCTTGTAGAGCCGCCCGACGACGTTGTCCTTGTACTCGTGCAGCGCGGGCATGTCGATGCCCTCGAGGCTGGCGCGGACACCGAACTTGGCGCTCTCGCGGGCGGCGTCGGCGACCTCGGCCGCGTGCAGCAGCGCCTTGGTGGGGATGCAGCCGTAGTGCAGGCAGGTCCCGCCGACCTTGTCCGCCTCCACGAGCGCCACGCTCATGCCGAGCTCGGTCGCCCGGAGAGCGGTCGCGTAGCCGCCGCTCCCGCCGCCGAGGACAACGATGTCGTAGACGGTAGGGGTGTCGGCCATGACTCTCCTCGGTCGCGCGCGGTGCGGGCTCCGATCATCTTGTCATCCCCTGAGCAGGGGCGTGAACCTGAACCGGGATCCGCCGGGGTTTGGTGGAATCATCCTACGTCTTATCCCGGGCGGGACCGGACGTACTCTTGCGCTCATGGCGAAGATCGGACGCTTCTTCGGCCGCGCCCGCGCGAAGCGCGAGGGGGCCGCCGCCGCGGAGCGGGCCACCCGCGAGCACCTCGCGCGCTTCGCCGCCGAGCGCGCCGGCGTCGAGGCGTACCTCGAGCCGGCCACCCGCACCACACCGACGACGATGGTGCTCGTCGCCCTGACGGGGGAGTGGACCCGCCGGCGCGTGCCCGACGAGCGCACCGCGCGCGAGATCGCCCGCGGCCTCGCGATCCCCGTCTACGACGTCCAGCTCACCGGCTACCCACGACGGATGCGGGAGTGGAACGCCAAGCAGCGCCGGGGGTGAGGTGATCCGTCAGCGCTGGCCGGCCTCGAGGAGCGCCAGGAGCGTCCGGACACCCACGCCGGTGCCACCGCGCGGGGTGTAGCCCCACGGCTCGTGCTCGTTGAAGGACGGGCCGGCGATGTCCAGGTGCGCCCAGGGCACGTCCGCCACGAACTCCTTGAGGAACAGGCCCGCGACGAGCATCCCGCCGCTGCGGTCACCGATGTTGGCCAGGTCCGCGACCGAGGACTTCAGGCTCGCGCGCAGCTCGACCGGCAACGGCATCGGCCAGAACTGCTCGCCCGCCGTCCGCGCGGCCTCGACGACGGCGTCGGGCATCCCCGCCGTCCCCATCACGGCCGAGACGAGCGGGCCGAGCGCGACGATCTGCGCGCCGGTCAGGGTGGCGATGTCGACGATGGCGTCGGGCTTCTCCTCGCGGGCCGCGACGAGACCGTCCGCGAGCACGAGGCGGCCCTCGGCGTCGGTGTTGAGCACCTCGACGGTCGTCCCGCCGCGCTGCGTGATGACGTCCGAGGGGCGCTGCGCGGTGCCCGACGGCATGTTCTCGGCCAGGCACAGCCAGCCCGTCACGGCCACCGGGAGCTCCAGCGCGGCGGCCGCCAGCACCGTGTGCAGGACGGCCGCGGCGCCCGCCATGTCGCTCTTCATCGTTTCCATGGACTTGGCGGGCTTGATGGACAGGCCGCCGGAGTCGAACGTGATGCCCTTGCCGACGAGCGCGACCGTGCGCTTGGCGCGCGACGGGGAGTAGGCCACACGGACCAGGCGCGGGGGCCGTGCCGACCCCTGCCCGACCGCCACGAGCCCCCCGTAACCGCCGGCGGCCAGGGCCTTCTCGTCGAGGACGGTGACCTTGACCTTGCTGCCCTTCGCGGCCGTCTTGGCGATGTCGGCGAACGCGGCCGGGTACAGGTCCGCGGGCGAGGCGTTGACCAGGTCGCGCACGGCGTGCACGGCGCGGGCGACGACCTCGGCGCGCGCGGTGGCCCGGACGGCGGCCTTGTCCTTGGCGAGCGAGGTCGAGACCTCGATGCGCTCTGCGGGCCGCTGGGCGGGCGCCGCGGCGCGGTACCGGTCGTAGACGTAGCCGCCGAGGAGCGCACCCTCGACGACCGCCGCGAGCCGGTCGGCGTCCTCGGCGCCGAAGGCGAAGCCGAGCGAGGCGACACCGGTCACCTGGCGGGCGGCCGCGCCCGCGGCGCGGCGGAGCTGCTCGGGGTCCGGGTCGGTGGACCCGCCGACGCCGACGAGCGCCAGCACCGGGGCCTTGACGGTGCCGCTCGTCGGGATCCGGCGCACCTCGTCGACGTCGCCGGTCACGCCCAGGGCGCCGGCCAGGGCGGCCGACCGGAGCGGCGCCGGCAGTGTCGCGCCGTCCAGCAGGAGCGGTCCGTCGGGTCCCGCCGCGACCGGCACGACGAGGACGTCGACGTCGAGACGGGCGGGGTGGGTCACGGTGAGGGCAGCGGTGGTCACCCCGCGATGCTACCGAGCCGTATCCTCGGGCCCGTGTGGACGCCTCTGACGTGGCTCGTGGCCGTGTGCGCACTCGCCCTCGCCGCGTGGGCCGGCTGGCGCGCGGTGCGCGACCGTCCGGTGATCCTGCGCCAGCTCGTCGCCGGGGGCGTCGTCGAGGGACTCCTGCTCGTGGAGGTCGTGGTGGCCGCCGCGCGCAGCGCGACCGGCGACGGGCCCGCGGACGGCTGGACGTTCTGGGGCTACCTGCTCACCACCGCCGTCGTGCTGCCCGTCGCGGCCCTGTGGTCGTTCGCCGAGCGAACCCGGTGGAGCTCGGTCGTCCTGCTCGTCGCCGCGCTGACGGTCGCCTTCCTGCACCTGCGCATGGAGCAGGTGTGGGCGGGGTGAGCGAGCCGACGCAGTCCGGGCGCCCCGGGCGGCCCGGTGACGCTCCCGCTCCGGTCGACACCGGGACGGGGCCGGGGCGCGTCGTCGTCGCGGTGTACGCGGTGCTCGCGACCGCCGCGACCTTCCGCTCCGCGGTCCAGATCCTTCGGGACTTCGACGAGGCGCCCGTCGCCTACGCGTTGTCCGCCGTCGCCGCCGTCGTGTACGTGCTTGCCACCGTGGCTCTGGCGCGCGGCGGGCGCTGGCGCCCGCTGGCGTGGGCGGCCGTCGGCACCGAGCTCGTGGGCGTGCTGGTCGTCGGTGCGCTCTCGCTCGCCCGGGCCGACCTGTTCCCGGACGCCACGGTGTGGTCCGGCTTCGGGCAGGGGTACGGCTACGTGCCGGCGGTGCTGCCGGTGCTCGGCCTGTGGTGGCTGTCGCGGACAGGCCCACGCAAGGACCCCGCGTCCCGGTAGGTTTCGGGCGTGTACCGGCTGCTGTTCAACCAGGTCTTCCGCCGCATGGACCCCGAGCGGGCCCACCACATCGCCTTCGTGGGCATCCGGTGGGCGGCCGCCGTCCCGGGTCTCGGCTGGCTGCTGCGCCGCTGGTTCAACCGCGGTCTGGCGCCCGTGACGGTCCTGGGGCGTGAGGTGCCTGCGGCGTTCGGGCTGGCGGCGGGCTTCGACAAGAACGGCGTCGGCGTCCGGGGCCTGACGATGCTGGGATTCGGCTGGGTCGAGGTCGGCACGATCACGGCCCTCGCACAGCCCGGCAACGACCGCCCCCGCCTGTGGCGCGTGCTGGACCAGCGCGGGATCCGCAACCGCATGGGCTTCAACAACGACGGCGCCGCCGAGGTCGCCGCGCGCCTGCGCCGTCTGCGGGGGGGCCGGGCCGGGCAGCGGTTCGTCGTCGGCGTGAACATCGGCAAGAGCCGCGCGACGCCGGTCGAGGACGCGGCGCAGGACTACGCGACGAGCGCGCGCCTGCTCGCGCCGTATGCCGACTTCCTCGTCGTCAACGTCTCCTCGCCGAACACCCCGGGCCTGCGCGACCTGCAGGCGGTCGACCAGCTCCGGCCGATCCTCGAGGCGGTCCGGGCGGCGGCGGACGAGTCGACCGAGCCCGGCAGCGTCCCGGTGCTGGTCAAGATCGCCCCCGACCTGTCCGACGAGGACGTCGACGCCGTCGCCGACCTGGTGCTCGAGCTCGCCCTGGCCGGGATGGTTGCGGTCAACACGACGATCGCGCACGACCTCGGCCCGGGCGGGCTGTCGGGCCCCCCGCTCCTCCCGCGGGGCCTTGAGGTCGTCCGCCGGGTGCGGGCGCGACTGGGGGAGGGCCCCGTGGTCATCGGCTGCGGTGGCATCACGACGGCCGATGACGCTCGGGCGTACCTGGAGGCCGGGGCGGACCTGGTGCAGGGCTACACCGGCTTCATCTACGAGGGGCCGTTCTGGAGCTCGCGCGTCAACCGCGGCCTCGCCCGCGCCGGCCTCGGCCGGGCCGCGGAGGGTCGATGACCACCCGTCCGGCCTGGGACTGGGACCTGCTCGACGCGCAGGACCGCGTGCTGGACCGGCCGGTGAGCCCGGCGTTCACCTCGCGCTTCGACGCGGAGGCGTGGCTCGGCGAGACGTGGCGTCAGCTGGCGGCGCAGGGGGTCGCAGCGGCGCGCCTGGCGCACCACGGCGAGCCCGCCGCGCCGCTGCTACCCCTCGTCGAGCGCTGAGGCCTCGTCGGGACCGGACTACCAGGGCCGCTTGGCGGGGGAGTTCTCCGCGGTGCGGGCCGGGTCCCGCTCCACGACGTCGCCGAGCACCTCGTCGATGCGGGCCATCAGCGCCGCCGGGATCACCACGCCCGACGCGGTGACGTTCTCGGCGACCTGCTCGGGGCGCGAGGCGCCGATGATCGCCGCTGCGACGTTGTCGTTCTGCAGCACCCAGGCGACCGCGAGCTGGGCCATCGAGATCCCGAGCTCGTCGGCGACCGGCTGGAGGCCCGCCACGCGCTCGAGGACGTCGTCGCGCAGGTAGCGCTGGATGAACCGGGCGCCACCCTTCTCGTCGGTCGCGCGCGAGCCGGCCGGCGGCGCGGCCCCGGGGCGGTACTTGCCCGTGAGGACGCCCTGCCCGACGGGCGAGAAGACGATCTGCGACAGGCCCTCCTGGCGCGAGGCCGGCACGACCTCGGCCTCGATGACCCGCCAGAGCATCGAGTACTGGGGCTGGTTGGAGACGAGGCGGAAGCCCAGGTCCCGCGCGAGCGCCTGTCCGGCGTGGATCTGGTCCGCCGTCCACTCGCTCACGCCGATGTAGAGGGCCTTGCCCTGGCGGACGATGTCGGCGAAGGCCTGCATCGTCTCCTCGAGCGGCGTGGCGTGGTCGTAGCGGTGCGCCTGGTAGAGGTCGACGTAGTCCGTGCGCAGCCGTCGCAGCGAGCCGTTGATCGACTCCATGACGTGCTTGCGGGAGAGGCCTGCGTCGTTCGGGCCGCCGGGCCCGGTCGGCCAGAACACCTTCGTGAGGATCTCGAGGGACTCGCGGCGCTGGCCGGCCAGGGCGTCGCCCAGGACCTGCTCGGCGACGGTGTTCGCGTAGACGTCGGCCGTGTCGAAGGTCGTGATGCCCGCGTCGAGCGCGGCGTGCACGCACGCCGTCGCCGCCTCGTTCTCGACCTGCGAGCCGTGCGTGAGCCAGTTGCCGTAGGCGATCTCGGAGATCTGCAGACCGCTGGTGCCGAGGAACCGATGCTTCATGCGCCCAGCCTACAAGGCTGGGCGCGAATCGTTTCGAGGGCCCAGGGGCTCCCTGGGTCAGCCGACCTTGGCGCCGCGGTCCACCTTGGGCTTGGGCATCCGCATGCGGCGCATCTGGTACGCGCGCAGCACCCCGTACATGACCGTCCCCTTGACGACCTTGTCCGCGCCGAACGCCGCGTGCAGCGTCCGACGCAGCTTGCGCGACAGGAGCCAGCCGTCGACGATCGCCGCGGCCGCGACGGCCATCGTGAGGTAGTTGAGCACCAGCAGGGCCTGGAGGGCGCCGGCCTGTCCCAGGGTCGACTGCATGCCCGAGACGACGAACATCCCCGCGAGCAGGCCGAGGGCGTACCAGACGAAGTAGTCGCCGAAGTTCCGCCGGGCGTCGACGATGTCGCGTGCCATGCGACGCACCGGGCCCTTGTCGCGGACGGGCAGGTAGCGCTCGTCGCCCTCGAGCATCGCCTGCTGCTCACGCATCCGCTGCTCACGCAACGCCGCCTTGCGCGCCTTCTTGTCCCCGCGCGTGTCCGGGACGAGTGGGCGCCGTCGGGCGGCCTCGGCCTGCTTGCGGGTCGGCGTCGGCCGGCCCTTGCCAGCGGGCGTCGGGGACTCCGCGGACGGTGACGTCGGGGTTCGCTTGCTGGGGGGCACGGGGCAAGGTTACGCGAGCGCGGGGGTACCGTTGTGGGCCGTGACCGACGCCGCGCCCGCCCCCAGCCCTGCCCCGCAGACCGCCGCCGCCGGAGGGCCGTCGGCGCCGGCGCCCGACGAGGCCACCCTCCGCGCACGGGTCCGTGCGGGCTGGCCCCAGGCACGCGAGGACCTCGCGTGCCTGGGGCCAGCC
>JAEZZV010000283.1 GCA_023418375.1 Actinomycetes bacterium
GCGGCGTCCTGGCCGGGCTCGGCGACCTTGACCTTGGCGGTCGTGCAGCCGGAGCCGGCGACGATCGCGCGCGCCCGCTCCGGGTCGACCGCGGGCACCGTCACGTTCACGGGGACGGCGTCGCGCACCGGCTCGGGCCAGCCCAGGTCCGCGGCCTCGCGGGCCGCGCGCCACCACGGCGCGGAAGCCGTGACGTCGTAGTCCCAGAACGGGGAGAACTCCGCCCAGCCGGCGTCGCCGCGCAGCAGGACGCCGTCGCGCTCGGTCAGCCCCCGGAACCGCGTGACGAGGGGCACGCGGTAGGCGACGACGTCGGGCACGGGCGCCACGCTAGTGCGCGGACCCTCAGCGGGCGGACTCGACCGCGACCGCCTCCGGCTCGGGCTCGTCGCCCCCGAACACGTGGAGCCCGACGATGCCCGCGACGATGAGCACGAGCGAGACGATCTTGCCGACGCTCACGGCCTCGCTCAGCCAGATCATGCCGACGACCGCAGTCACCGACGCTCCGATCCCGGTCCAGACCGCGTACGCGATGCCCACGGGCAGGCTGCGGAGCGCGAAGGCGAGGCCGCCCATGCTGGCGGCGAGCAGGACCCCGAAGAGGATCGACGGCCCCGGCCGGCTGAAGCCCTCCGACGCCTTCAGGCTCAGGGCCCAGCCCGCCTCCAGGAGCCCCGACACGATGAGCACGAACCACGCCATGACGCCTCCATCCGTTCGGAGCACGGTAGGCGATTCGTGGGCGCGGGGTGCACCCCCGGGCCCTTCGCCGGCCGCTCGCTAGGCTCGGTCCGTGCTCCCCGACCGCGTGTCCGAGACGTTCGAGCCGAGCCGCTGGCGCACGGTGCCGGGGTTCGAGGACCTCACTGACGTGACCTACCACCGCGCCGTCGAGCGCGGGCCCGACGGCACCACGGACCTGCCCTGGGTGCGCGTCGCGTTCCACCGGCCCGAGGTCCGCAACGCGTTCCGGCCGCACACCGTGGACGAGCTGTACCGGGTGCTCGACCACACCCGGTGCTCGCCCGACGTCGGCGTCGTGCTCCTGGGCGGCAACGGGCCGAGCCCGAAGGACGGCGGCTGGGCGTTCTGCTCGGGCGGCGACCAGCGCATCCGGGGGCGCGACGGGTACCGCTACGAGACCGGCGGGGGCACGGTCGACCCGGCCCGCGCCGGGCGGCTGCACATCCTCGAGGTCCAGCGGCTCATCCGGACGATGCCGAAGGTCGTGGTCGCCGTCGTGGACGGCTGGGCCGCGGGCGGCGGCCACTCGCTGCACGTGGTCTGCGACCTCACGGTCGCGTGCCGCCAGCACGGCCGCTTCAAGCAGACCGACGCCGACGTCGGCTCCTTCGACGGCGGTTACGGCTCGGCCCTCCTCGCGCGGCAGGTGGGCCAGAAGCGGGCCCGCGAGATCTTCCTGCTGGCCCGCGAGTACTCGGCCGACGACGCCGAGCGCTGGGGCGCCATCAACGAGGTCGCCGAGCACGAGGCCCTCGAGGACCTGGCGTGGGAGTACGCGCGGACGATCGTCGGGAAGTCGCCGCAGGCGGTGCGGATGCTGAAGTTCGCGTTCAACCTCGCCGACGACGGTCTGGCCGGCCAGCAGGTGTTCGCCGGTGAGGCCACCCGCCTGGCCTACATGACCGACGAGGCCGTCGAGGGGCGCGACGCGTTCCTCGGCAAGCGCCCGCCGGACTGGTCGGCGTTCCCGTACCACTTCTGACGGGGTGCGGCCGGGCCCGGAAGGGTCAGCTCCCGGCGACCAGCCAGAGACCGAAGTCGACGAGCTGCCGCACCGCGAGCGCCCCTGCCAGGGCGACGCCGAGCAGCAGCCCGACGGAGACGAGCGTCGGCAGGGCCGACCGGAGGTGCTCCCGGCGGGCGGCGTCGCGCTCGAGGTCGATGTCGGTGAAACGGACGTCCTGTGCCATGCCTCCAGCGTCCGGCCGCAGGCCTGCCGGGCGCGTCGGCCCGGCGTCTCGACCTGCCCGGCCCGCGCTGCACCTCCGGGTGCCCGCCCGGTGCGACCCGGGAGGGACGCGCCGGACCGGGCGTCAGACCCGGGGTTGACCCTCGCGCGACGCCGCAGGTCAGCCGATCGTCAGCGACCCGTCGCCGGCCGGGACCAGCTCGACCCAGGTGTTGCCCGGGGCGAGCGTGATCGGGGCGCCGGCGGCGTCGAAGAGCTGCAGCGGAGCGTCGTCGGCGGTCTTGCGCCAGATGGCGGGGATCGTCTTCCCGGCTGTCGCGACGACCGCTTCACCCTCTCCGACGAGCTCGTACGTCGGGACCGGCGCCGAGTTCTGCGCGTCGAATCCGCTGTCGGGGTGCCCGGCGACGATCGAGACGACGTTCGTGGCGCCGACCTGGGCGCCGGTGACCGCGTCCATGAACGGCGTGGAGCCCTCGGCACGCAGCCACTGGCCGCGCGTCGCGTCGTAGGTCCACGTCGGGGTGGACGCCGACGACAGCCGGAAGGACAGCGTCGTCGCGGGCGTGCCGGCGACGACCGCGCTCGCTAGCTCGGGCCGCAGCGCGAAGGCGAACTGCTCACCCGGCGGCGCCGCGTGGTTCCCGTCGGCCTGGCCGAGGATCGTCGTCAGCGACGCGTACACGTTGTGGGGTGCCGACCGGGAACGGATCCGGTACAGGCCGGGGGCTCCGGCGTCGTGGCTGATCGGCTGCATCACCGAGTTGCTGACGAGCTGCAGGATGCCCGGCTGGCCGCCGGAGTACACGAACAGTCCGCGCAGCGGCGAGGCGATCGGGATGTCCATCGGGCGCACCGAGCGGACCGGGCCGATCTCCTCGGGCAGCTGGCTGTGGAACACCGCCACCAGGCGGGACACCTGGAACTCGACGATCGTCTCCCAGACCACGTCCGCGGCCTGGAGGCCGCTCTGCGGGCGCGCCTGGTTCGTGTTCTCGATCTTGACGGCGACGGCCGGCCGCGCCGCGATCTCGCCGGCCATGCCGGTCAGCGGCCACGTGGGCGGGACCGTCGGCTCCGGCGGCGCGACGCGCGTCACGTCGACGTCGGGCGTCACCGTGACGTCCGGCGGCGGCTCCGGCGCCTCGCTGCTGCTGCTGCTGCAGGCGGCGAGCGCCGTGGTGAGCGCAAGGGCGGCCAGCCCGAGCCTCGCCCCGGTGCGCGCCGTCCGACGCGTGCGGAATGTCGTCGCGGATGCCACAGCTGTCTCCTCCTCGTCACCGGCGGAGCCGGCGGACGCTCCCTGCGCTGCCTTCGCAGCCCGGTCCACTCTAGGGCCCGCCTACCCTGGGATCGTGCACCGCCGTGTCGTCGCCGTGGAGCTTCACCCCGGCGACCTCTCCCCGGTGGCCGCCGCCCTGGAC
>JAEZZV010000287.1 GCA_023418375.1 Actinomycetes bacterium
GTCCAGGGCGCCATCGGGCGTCCACGACCGCTGCGCCCGACGACGGCGCCCGGCCGCAGCTCGTCGGGCGCCGCCGGGGCGTACAGCACGTCCAGGCCCAGGGGCCCGGCGAGCCGCGACCGCAGGAGGGCCGGGTACGTCGTCCCGGCGGCGGCCGCGAGCGCGTGCCCCAGCAGCTCGAAGCCGAGGTTGGAGTACCGCGGGCGCGGTCGGCCGACCGGCACGTCGCGCACCTGGTCGACCAGCTCGGCCAGGGTCTCGCCGTAGGGGTTGGTGCCGTGCCGCCAGAGCTCGACCGTCCGTCGCCACGGGTGGGCGGCCTTCGGCAGGCGCGGCAGCCCCGAACGGTGCGTGGCGACGTCGGCCAGGCGCACGCCCGCGGCGGGGACGTCCCCGAGCGGCAGGAGCTCGCCGAGCGTCGTGCCCGCCGTCACCTCGCCCCGGTCCAGCGCCTGCGCGTACAGCAGGCCCGTGAGGCCCTTCGAGACCGAGCCGATCTCGACGTCGGCGCCGGGCCCGGCGCCCAGCACGGCCGTGCGTGCCCCCTCGGGCGTCGCGACGGCGGCGACCACCACCGGGTGACGCGCGCCCAGCCGCCGTCGGACGTCGTCGGCCAGCGTCGCGTCCCCCTGCACGTCCACCACGCCCTCCACTCCGCTCGCACCGCGCCCGGTCAGCGGGTGAGCACGTCCCAGCCGAGCCGGACGATGAGCCCGCCCACGACGACCAGGAACACCACCCGCACGAACCCGCTGCCCCGGGCCACCGCCATCCGCGCACCGAGGTACGCGCCGCCGATGTTCGCCGCGCCCATCACGAGCCCGAGCCGCCACACCGGCGCGCCCGCGACGGCGAACACGACCAGCGCCCCGAGGTTGGTCGCGGCATTGACGATCTTCGCCTTCGCCGACGCCTCCAGGAACCCGTATCCCAGCACGGCCACGAGCGCGATGACCAGGAACGTCCCGGTCCCCGGACCCACCAGCCCGTCGTAGAACCCGAGGCCGACGCCGATGGCCACAGCGGCGACGTAGTGCCGCCGCCCGCTCCAGCGCAGGTCGTTGGCGCGGCCCAGCGTCGGGCGGGTCACCGTCCACACCGCCACCGCGACGAGCGCGACCAGCACGATCGGCTCGATCACCTCTCCCGGCAGCCAGCTCGCGAGCGCCGCTCCCCCGCCCGAGCCGGCCAGGGCCGCGAGCGCCGTCGGGACGGCCGTCCGCAGGTCCGGCTGGACGCGCCGGTAGTACGTCGCCGCGCTCACGGAGGTGCCCATGATGCTCGCGAGCTTGTTCGTCGCGAGCGCCTGCACCGGCGCGAGGCCTGGGACGAGCAGCAGCGCCGGGAGCTGGATCAGCCCGCCGCCACCGACGACGGCGTCCACCCAGCCCGCCGCGAACGACGCGAGCACGAGCAGGGCGATCGTCGTCCCCGCGAGGTCGGCGAGGTCGGTGACCGCCATCGTCACCGCACCCGGGTCACGCGTAGTGCGGGGTCACTCGCCGTGCAGGGCCTGGAACTCGGCCTCCGCGGCGACGTCGTCGTCCACGTCCAGGCGCAGGTGCGCGAGGACGGCCTGCAGGACGCGCAGCAGCGACGACGCCCGCTCGCCCCAGTTGGCGAGGTAGGAGTACTGCCACCACCAGAGCGCCTCGAGGTCCTGGCCGGCGTCGTGGTGCCGGCGGCCCTGCGCGAGCGCGGCCGAGATGACCACCAGGTCGCCCGAGATGCTCGACGTCACGACGGTGCTGCCGAGCACCGGGTCGTCGATCTCGTTGTACTCGTCGATGCCGTCGAACAGGTTCTCGAGCGCCTGGCCGAGCGGGTCGAGGTCGGCGTCCGGGCCCACGTCGGGCTCGAACCGCTCCGCGGGGACGATGTCGACCATCGCGCCCAGGCGGGCGCCCGCGGCGAGCACGTCGGAGACGGCGAGCAGCAGGAGCGGGATCGCGACCTCGGGGTTCGCGCCCGCGGCGACCTCGGTGACGGTGGTCAGGAAGCGCTGGACCTCGGCCGACGTGGTCGCGGCGACCTCGCGGAGGTCGGCGGGGACCTCCTCGGGGGTGAAGCCTTCCGCACCGCCGCCCTCGAGGCCGATGCGCGGGATGTCGTCGGGCACGTTGTCAGGCACTGATCCGTCTCCGTCCTTCGAAGGCCCTGCCGAGCGTGACCTCGTCGGCGTACTCGAGGTCGCCGCCCACGGGCAGGCCGGAGGCCAGCCGCGTGACCGTGAGCCCCATGGGCACGAGCAGTCGGGCGAGGTAGGTCGACGTCGCCTCGCCCTCCACGTTCGGGTCGGTCGCGAGGATCACCTCGGTGACCTGGCCGTCCGCGAGCCGCGTCAGGAGCTGGGCGATGCGCAGGTCGTCCGGGCCGACGCCCGCGATCGGGTTGATGGCCCCGCCGAGCACGTGGTACTTCCCGCGGAACTCCCGGGTGCGCTCGATCGCGACGACGTCCTTGGGCTCCTCGACCACGCAGATGACCGTCGGCGAGCGGCGCGGGTCGCGGCACACCTGGCACAGCTCCTGCTGCGCGACGTTCCCGCAGACCGTGCAGAACTGGACGCGCGCCTTGACCTCGGTGATCGCGGTGACGAGGCGCTTGACGTCCTCCGGGTCCTCCGCGAGGAGGTGGAACGCGATGCGCTGGGCGCTCTTGGGACCGACGCCGGGCAGTCGCCCGAGCTCGTCGATCAGGTCCTGGACCGCGCCCTCGTACACCCCTTCAGCCTAGGGGGTGCGGGAGGTACCGGCCCGGGCCGACCTGCCGGAGCGGGTCACTCGACGGTCGGGTTCCGGTCCGCAGCGCGGAAGGCCTCGACGTCCTCGGACGACTCGCGGAGCGCGTCGACAGCCCCCAGGAGGGATCCGGCCGGCCGGCGCCCCTCGCCGCCGTCGGCCCGGTCCGCGATCCGCCAGACGACGGCGACCAGGCACCACGCACCTGCCACGACGAGGAGGCCGGCGAGCCACGCGACCCAGGGCGCCCAGTTCGTCACGGGCCACTCGCCGCCGTACTCGTCGTACGTGACCGACGGGCGGCCGGCCGCCGCGAACGCGTTGAGGTAGGCGCTGTGGTGCGCGGCGGCGATGCCGAGCGCGAACCCGAGGACGGTCACGACGATGCCGCAGGTCGCGAGCTTGGCGGTGGTCCGCGTGGTGTCGGTCACCGGGTCAGGATCCCGGCGGGTCCGGCGACGGTCAACGGACCTGGGGCCCGACGCGCGGGCGCCGCCGGCCGACGGCCGAGTGCCGGCCGTACGCGGCGAGCCCAGCGGCGGCGACGACGGCCACGCCCGCGG
>JAEZZV010000357.1 GCA_023418375.1 Actinomycetes bacterium
GCACCTGGTCGGCCAGTCGCTCGAGGCCCTCCAGCACGGCGTCGCGCCCCGCCGCCAGCGAGACCCGGACGAACCCGCGCCCCGCCGTCCCGAAGGTCGACCCGGGGGCCACGGCGACGTGCCGCTCGGCGAGGAGCCGCCGCGCAAAGGCGTCGGAGTCGTGCGTCGCCGCCGACACGTCGACCATGAGGTAGAAGGCGCCTTCCGGGCGCACGCAGCCGACGCCGCGCGCCGCGAGCAGGCTCACGGCCGCGTCGCGCCGCTCGCGGTAGGCGTCCCGGGCCGCGGCGACGTGGCCTTGCGGCCCGCGGAGCGCCGCGAGGGCGGCCCGCTGCCCGATCGTCGACGGGCAGGAGATCGTCGCCTCGGCGAGCTGGCCCATGAGGTCGTGCACCGTCGGGTCCGGTACGACGGCGTACCCCACCCGCCAGCCGGTCATGGCGTGGGTCTTGGAGAACGTGAAGAAGCTGAGCACCCGGCCGTCGGGGTCGAGACCCGTCACCCCCTCGTGGGGGGCGTCGAACGTGAACTCCTCGTAGCACTCGTCCGAGAGGACCCACAGGTCGTGGCGCCGAGCGACGTCCACGATCTCCTCGAGGACGTGCCGCGGGTAGACCGCCCCGGTCGGGTTGTTCGGCGAGCACACCACGATGGCGCGGGTGCGCGCGGTCACGGCGCGCTCGACGTCGGCGGCGTCGGGCACGAAGCCGGCGGACGCGCGGGTCCGGTAGGTCCCGACCGCGAGCCCCGCCGAGACGGCCGCCATCCGCCAGTTGGGGAACTCCGGGTCGGGGAGCAGCACCTCCTCACCCGGCGCGAGGGCTGAGGCGAGCGCCATCGTCAGGCCGTGCATCGCGCCGTGCGTCACCACGACCTCGTCGGCGCTCGTGGGCCGACCGGTGGTGGCCGTGACGCGCTCGGCCAGCGCCTCGCGCAGCTCGGCGAGCCCGGTGCTCGAGGAGTACCCCGTGTAGCCGGCACGCGCGTCCGCGGCGGCCGCGGCGATGACGTGCTCGGGAGTCGTGGTGTCGGGCTCGCCGACCTCGAGGCGGATGGCCTCCGGGTCGCGCAGGGCCAGCTCCATGAGCGTGCGGATGCCGCTGCGCGGGATGGCCGCGACCGGCGACGTGGTGATCGGCATGCCCAGGACGCTAGCCGCCCTCCGGCCACTTGTGTACCGACCAGTACGGAAGTCGCCGTCGATACGATCGCGAGGTGAGCGGCGCCCAGCAACCTCCGTACGTCCAGCCCCCGCACGGCCAGCCTCCCTACGGCCAGCCTCCCTATGGGCAACCCGGCTACGGCCAGCCCTACCCCGCCGCGTCGTACGCCGGGGCGCAGCCGCCCCGGAAGACCTCCACCACCGGACCGAAGGTCACCGTCGCCCTCGGAGTGGTGGCCCTGCTCGCTGCGATCGCCCTGCTCGTCGTCGGCGGGCTGGCAGTGGCCCGGACGCTTCCGACCGACGTGCTCGAGCTGGACGGGTCACCCGGCGACGCGGTGGTCGGCGTCGTCGACGTCCCGGGTGCGGCGGAGGTCGAGCTCGCCGCGGACACGTCCTACGCCATCTACCTCGTGCAGGACACCGGCTGGGCGCTGCGAGTCGCCGAGCCCTCGGTGACCTCGCCCGACGGGCACCGCGTCGACGTGCGTGGGCCGTCGTACAGCTCGACCGTGACGATGGGCGGCACGCACGCCGAGGCCATCGCCTCGTTCAGGTCCACCCGGGCCGGCACGTACGTCATCGACTCCGGCACTGTCGGCGACGCGGACACGCGCCTCTTCGTCGTCGAGGACGAGGGCCTCGGCGGGTTCCTCGGCGGGTTGTTCGGCGGCGTCGCGGGCGTGCTCGGCGGCGTCTTCCTGGGCGTGGTCGCGCTCGTCCTGCTCGTCGTGGGCGGGATCATGTGGGGCGTACGCCGGGGCAACGCGCAACGCCAGGGCCTGCGGTAGTCCCCACCACGGCTCCCGGACCCGTCAGGCGACGAGGCCCTCGTCCGGCAGGTCCCGCACGACGCCGTCCCAGCCCGCGAGCAGGTCGCGCACCAGAGGCACGAACGCCTCCGGGAAGACCTCCTCGACCACGAGCTCGAGCGCGTCGAGGTCCCACCAGCGCAGCTCGTCCATGAAGGCGCGCTCGACGTCGGTCCAGCCGTGCGTGTCCATCGGGCCGGGCTCGTCCAGCCGCGCGAAGTAGAACTCCTCGTCCTGCCGCACGGTCCGGGCGGCGAAGTCGAACACGGCACGCCGACGCGCCACGGGGCCGACGACGTCGGCCGGGTCGACGACCAGCCCCGCCTCCTCGTGGAGCTCACGCACAGCCGCGGCGACGCCGGTCTCGCCGGGGTCGATGCCGCCGCCCACCGTGAACCACCAGCTCCGCGACGGGTTGTCGACGTCGTGCCCGCGCACCATGAGGACGCGGTCCAGCGCATCCACGAGGACCAACCTGGCGCCGCGCCGGAACGGCACGCCGTCGGGCCCCTCGACCCAGTCCGGGCCGAGCTGCGTCACGCCCACGGTGGCCGGACCGGGCGCGGCCTTCCGCGGGACGCGGCCGGTCACCAGCCCCGCTCGGCCAGCCGGTGCGGCTCGGGGACGTCCTCGACGTTGATGCCCACCATGGCCTCGCCGAGGCCGCGGGAGACGTCGGCGATGACGGCCGGGTCGTCGTAGAACGTCGTGGCCTTGACGATCGCCGCGGCGCGCTTGGCGGGATCACCGGACTTGAAGATCCCGGAGCCGACGAAGACGCCCTCCGCGCCGAGCTGCATCATCATCGCCGCGTCCGCCGGGGTGGCGATACCGCCCGCGGTGAACAGGACGACCGGCAGCTTGCCCGTCTGGGCAACCTCCTTGACCAGGTCGTAGGGCGCCTGGAGCTCCTTGGCGGCGACGTACAGCTCGTCCTCGGGCAGCGACGTGAGGCGGCGGATCTCGTCACGGATCTGGCGCATGTGCGTGGTCGCGTTCGAGACGTCGCCGGTGCCGGCCTCACCCTTCGAACGGATCATGGCCGCGCCCTCCGTGATGCGGCGCAGCGCCTCCCCCAGGTTGGTCGCGCCGCAGACGAACGGGACGGTGAACGCCCACTTGTCGATGTGGTGGGTGTAGTCCGCGGGCGTGAGGACCTCCGACTCGTCGACGTAGTCGACGCCGAGGGCCTGCAGCACCTGCGCCTCCACGAAGTGCCCGATCCGCGCCTTCGCCATGACCGGGATCGACACCGCGTCGATGATCCCCTGGATCAGGTCGGGGTCGCTCATCCTGGCGACGCCACCCTGCGCGCGGATGTCCGCGGGCACGCGCTCGAGGGCCATGACGGCGACCGCACCGGCGTCCTCGGCGATCTTCGCCTGCTCGGCGGTGACCACGTCCATGATCACGCCGCCCTTGAGCATCTCGGCCATGCCGCGCTTGACCTTCGCGGTGCCGATCATCGTGGGGTTGTCGCTCACGTTCATCCCTCGGTCGGTGGTGGGTGCCGTCGTCGGCGGGGCGCGCGGGCCGGCTCGGCCGGGCACGGTGCCGCCCGGCGGGACCGGCGGCGGTCCCGCCATCCTAGTGCTGGCCGCCGACGGGTCTCCTCTGCATTCCGGCAGCCCACCGGCGTGGGCCCGGCCGGGCCGCTCAGGCCGCCTGCGCGACCCGCCGGAGCGCCTCCGGCCAGTCGTCGTCGATCTCGACGGTCTGCGGCAGCGGCGCGTGCCCGGCCAGGCGCAGCGCCCGGACGACGAGCTTGTGCCGGACGCGCTGCGCCTGCGCGACCGCCTCGTTGTGGAAGCGCCGCGCGAGCTGCACCCGGTACCAGGCCCCGGCCAGCGCCTCGACCAGCTCGGCGCCTCCGGGCTGGGCCGCGAGGACCGCCACCTCGTCGTCGTCCGCGAGCGCCTCGCGCACCGTGCGCGACAGCTCGCTCTCGGCCACGTCGGGGTCCAGCGGGTCAACCTCCCGAGCACCCGGCCCGTCCGGCCCCAGCAGGCGGTCCAGGTCGGGAAGCCCGGCGACGAGCTCCGCGCGAGCGTGCCCGCCCGCAGACAGGGCCGCCCACGCGGCCTCCCCGACGAGCACGGAGCTCACCGGGTCGAGCAGCCCCGACGACGCGAGCTCCGCCGCCGCCGACGCGCGCCGCACGAGCTGGTTCTCCAGGGCCGCGCGCGACGTCGCGACCTTGCGGTGCAGACGGTCCAGCCGGTTCGCGAAGACCCACACGAGCCACAGCAGGAGCAGCAGCGCCACCGCCGCCATCAGGGTGGCCTCGGACCACGTCATCACGGCTCGCGCACCTCCAGCGCGCCCGGGCCGCGGCGCGAGGACGGGTCCTCACCGACCCGGACCCGGGGGCCGCCGGCGAGCACCATCTCGTACACCGTGAGGACCTGCTCGGTGACCACCGACCAGTCGTACCGCCGGACGACGGCGGACGCCCGGGCCGCGGTCCGACGACGACGCTCCGGGTCGCGCAGCACCTCGACGAGGGTCCGGGCGAGGGCTGCGCTGTCACCGTTGGGGAACAGCACGCCGGCCTCGCCGTCGTCCAGCACCCGCCGGAACGCCCCCAGGTCGCTCGCGACCACCATCGCCCCGGCACTCATCGCCTCGACGAGGACGATGCCGAAGCTCTCGCCCCCGGTGTGGGGGGCGCAGTACACGTCGACCGAGCTGAGCAGCCGGGCCTTGTCCTCGTCGGAGACCCCGCCCAGGAACTCGACCGCCGCTGCCGCCGGCCCGAGGGCCGCCCGCGCCTCCTCCGCGCCGGTGTCACCCCGCCCGGCGACGAGGAACCGAGCGCCCGGGATCGCCTCGAGGACGGCGGGGATCGCGGCGGTCAGCACCGGCAGCCCCTTGCGGGGCTCGTCCAGCCGACCGAGGAACGCCACCGTCGGGCGCTCGGGCGTGCCCGTCCACCGCGGGTCCGCCTCCGCCTGCTCGAACACGTCGGCGTACACCCCGTTCGGGATGACGACGGCGTCCCCGCCCAGGTGCTCCACGAGCGTGCGCCGCGCGTCCTCCGAGACGGCGATCCGCGCCGCGATCTTCTCCAGGCTGGGGCGCACCAGCGGGTGCGCCACCTGGAGCGCGCGCGAGCGCAGCAGCGCCGTGTGGAACGTCGCCACGATGGGGCCGGTCGCGACCCAGAGCGCGAGCATGCCCAGGCTCGGCGTGACCGGCTCGTGCAGGTGCAGGATGTCGAACTCGCCCGCCGTCACCCAGCGGCGCACCCGCCGCGCGCTCATCGGTCCGAACGTCATGCGGGCGACAGAGCCGTTGTACCTGACCGGAACCGCCCGGCCCGCCGGCGTGATGTAGTCCGGCAGTGGCGTGTCGTCGTCCGCAGGCGCCAGGACGGACACGGTGTGGCCGCGGCGCTCCAGCGCCTCGGCGAGGTCGCGCACGTGGAACTGCACACCGCCGGGGACGTCGAACGAGTAGGGGCAGACGATGCCCACCCGCAGCGGTTCCACGGTCACGCGTCCTCCTCGGACCCGGCGCCCGCCGCGGCGGTCGTGGCCGCGTAGCGGGCCGGGTCGAGGTCGGCGACGAAAACCCTCTGGAGCATGTGCCAGTGCGTCGGGTGCTCGGCGATGTCGGCGCCCAGGACATCGACCCAGCCCTGGGTCATGGCCGCGACCTGCTCCGACCGCGGCAGGTGAGCGGGCACCGGGACCGGCGGGCCGAAGGTGATGACCAGCCCCCACGGCGACCCGGCGGCCGCGCGGCGGGCGCCGCGCAGCCGCTCGTGGCGCAGCGTGGTGGGCACCAGCAGGGCGCCGGTCGCGAGGGCGAGCGCGGCCGGGCCGGCCGCGACCCGGGCGCGCTCACCCAG
Source organism: Actinomycetes bacterium (assembly GCA_023418375.1). Classification (GTDB taxonomy): domain Bacteria; phylum Actinomycetota; class Actinomycetes; order Actinomycetales; family Cellulomonadaceae; genus Actinotalea. The sequence goes on from JAEZZV010000357.1 coordinate 5,828, forward strand.
GAGCGTCACCTCGACCCCGCGCGACGTGAGGTCGCGGTCGGCGAGCAGAGGTACGAGCACGTCACCACCCTTGAGCGCACGCACGAGCTCACGGAAGACGTCGGCGCCCCTGTCGAGCGGGATGATCCGCAACCCGATCGCCTCGCGCAGCCTCACGAACGCGTCGAAGACCTCGGCCGGCTCGAGCCGCTCCGCGACCGTGGTCACGGGGGCGAGGTGCACGGTGGCCCACGCCCCCGCGAGGTCCCAGTTCCCCTGGTGACCGAGCGCCAGGACGACCGGCAGGCCCTGGCCGCACGCCTCCAGCACCCCTGCCTCGTCGACGGGTCGCAGCCGCGCGTCGACCTGCTCCGGGGTGAGCCTCGGGAGCGCGAAGGCCTCGGCGTAGTACCGGAGGTACGTGCGCATCCCCTCGAGGCTGAGCCGACGGAGCTCCCGGGCGCCGGCCTCGGGTCGCGCGCGGCGCAGGTTCGCCTCGAGGCGCCGGACCCCGGACCCGCGGCGGAGCCAGGCGACGTCGGCCGCCACGCGCATGATCGCGCGTGAGACCGGCTCCGGCGCGGCCGCGAAGAAGCGGAACGCGAGCAGGGTCGCCCGACCGGGGTCGACGAGCCTCATGCCTGTCCCGCCCGCAGGACCTGGCGTCGGACCACCACGATCCGCTGCACGACCGTGACCAGGCTCGCCGCGGCGAGCGCGCCCAGCGCGATCGTCAGCACGAGCCCGGGGGCCCCGATGCCGACCACGCCGGCGGCGGTGAGGGCGACGACGAGCCGGTCCCCGCGCTCGGCGATGCCCACGTTCGCCGTCATCCCGATGCCCTCGGCGCGGGCGCGCACGTAGGGCACGATTCCGCCCAGGACCAGGCACGCCAGGCCCAGCACGGCCCCGATCTCGTCCTCACCCGGTCCGGCGAGCCAGACGATGATGCCGACGAAGATCGCGCCGTCGGCGAACCGGTCCAGCGTGGAGTCGAGGAACGCGCCCCACGGGCCCTGCCGGCCGGACAGCCGGGCCATCAGCCCGTCCACGGCGTCGCTCATCGCGAAGAACCAGCACACCAGCGCGCCGGCGAGCAGGTGCCCCGTCGGGAAGAGGACCAGCGCCGAGGCCATCACGCCCAGCGTGCCCAGGATCGTGACGGCGTCCGGCGACAGCCCCATCCGCAGCAGGGCCTTGGCCAGGGGGGTGAAGAGCCGTCCGAACCCGGCCCTGAGCTTGCTGATCACGCCCGTCCCTCCGTCGGCCAGGCGGCGGCCAGCCGCTCGCGCGTGTCGGCCAGCAGCTCCGGCAGGGTCTTGGTCCGCCCGACCACGGGCAGGAAGTTCGCGTCGCCGGACCACCTCGGCACCACGTGCTGGTGCAGGTGCGCCGCGATGCCGGCCCCCGCCGCGGTCCCCTGGTTCACACCGAGGTTGAAGCCTTGCGCGCGGTAGACGGCGCGCAGGGTGCGCATCGCGTCGGCGGTCATGGTGCCGAGCTCGACCGCCTCGTCGGAGGTGAGGTCGGTGTAGTCGCCCACGTGCCGGTACGGCAGCACCATGAGGTGCCCGGAGTTGTACGGGTAGAGGTTGAGCAGGGCGAAGACCGCGTGCCCGCGGGCCACGACGAGCACCTCGGCGTCGTCGTCGGCGGTCGCGGCGCGGCAGAACGGGCACGTGTCCGCGCCGTCACCGGTCGGCTTGTTCTCCCCGCCGAGGTAGACGGCGCGGTGCGGCGTCCAGAGCCGCTGGAGGCCGTCCGGGTCCCCGGCGAGCCGGCCGGGCGTCTCGACGACGGCGTCGTCGCCGGTCGGCGCGCTCACACCTGCGCCCGGTCCCGGACCGCCTCCACGACGCGCGCGATCGCCTCGGCCACCGGCACCCCGTTGTCCTGGCGCCCGTCGCGGTAGCGGAACGAGACGGCGCCGGCCGCAGCGTCCTCACCGCCGGCGATCAGCACGAACGGCACCTTCTGGGTCGCGGCGTTGCGGATCTTCTTGCCGAACCGGTCGTCCGAGAGGTCCAGCTCGGCGCGGATCCCCTGCGCGCGCAGCTGCGCGACGACGTCGGCAAGGTAGTCGTTGAACGGCTCCGCCACGGGCACGGCGAGCACCTGCACGGGGGCCAACCACGCCGGGAACGCGCCCGCGTAGTGCTCGACCAGGATCGCGAAGAACCGCTCGATCGAGCCGAACAGCGCCCGGTGGATCATGACGGGCCGCTGGCGGCTGCCGTCGGCCGCGGTGTACTCGAGCTCGAAGCGCTCGGGGAGGAAGAAGTCGAGCTGGATCGTCGACAGCTGCCACGTGCGGCCGATCGCGTCCTTGGCCTGGACGGAGATCTTCGGCCCATAGAAGGCGGCGCCGCCCGGGTCGTCCACGAGGTCCAGCCCGGACGCCGTCGCGACCTCGCGCAGCACCTCGGTCGCCTCGGCCCACGTGGCGTCGTCCCCGATGAACTTGTCGGGGTTCTTGGTGGAGAGCTCGAGGTAGAAGTCGCTCAGGCCGTAGTCGCCCAGGAGGTCGAGGACGAACTGCAGCAGCTGGGCGAGCTCGGTGCGCATCTGGTCGCGCGTGCAGTAGATGTGCGCGTCGTCCTGCGTGAAGCCGCGGGCGCGCGTCATGCCGTGCACGACGCCCGACTTCTCGTACCGGTAGACGGTGCCGAACTCGAACAGCCGCAGCGGCAGCTCCCGGTAGGACCGCCCGCGGGAGGCGAAGACCAGGTTGTGCATCGGGCAGTTCATCGGCTTGAGGTAGTAGTCCTGCCCCTGTCGACGCACGTTGCCGTCGGCGTCGCGCTCCTCGTCCAGCTGCATGGGCGGGTACATGCCGTCCGCGTACCAGTCGAGGTGCCCGGAGATCTCGAAGAGCTTCGACTTCGTGATGTGCGGGCTGTTGACGAAGGAGTACCCCGCCTCCACGTGGCGGCGCCGGGAGTAGTCCTCCATCTCCATCCGGACGATGCCGCCCTTGGGATGGAACACGGCCAGGCCGGAGCCGATCTCGTCGGGGAACGAGAAGAGGTCGAGCTCGTTGCCGAGCCGGCGGTGGTCGCGACGCTCCGCCTCGGCGAGCCGGTCCAGGTACGCGGTGAGCTCGTCCTTGGACGGCCACGCCGTGCCGTACACGCGCTGGAGCTGGGGGTTCTTCTCGGAGCCCCGCCAGTAGGCGGCCGCCGACCGCATGAGGCGGAAGCCGTTGCCGATGAGCCGCGTGCTCGGCAGGTGCGGGCCCCGGCAGAGGTCCTGCCAGACGACCTGCTCCGACTCGCGGCCGGCGCCACGCACGTTCTGGTAGATGCTGAGCCCGCCCAGCCCGACCTCGACCGACGCGCCGTCGTCGTCCGCCCCGGGGGTGCCCTTGAGGCCGATGAGCTCCAGCTTGAACGGCTCGTCCGCGAGCGCCCCGCGCGCCTCGTCCTCCGAGACGTCCCAGCGCCGGAACGTCTGGCCCTCCTTGACGATCCGGCCCATGACCTTCTCGAGCGCCCGCAGGTCCTCGGGCGTGAACGGCGTCTCGACGTCGAAGTCGTAGTAGAAGCCGTCGGTGATGGGCGGTCCGATGCCCAGTCGCGCCGACGGGTTCACCTCCTGGACCGCCTGGGCGAGCACGTGCGCCGCGGAGTGGCGCAGCACGGCGAGTCCGTCCGGGGAGTCGATCGTGACCGCCTCGACGACGGCGCCGTCGGCCAGCGGGGCCACGAGGTCCCGCAGCTCGCCGTCGACGCGCACCACGACGACCTCCCGCCGGTCGGCGAAGAGGTCCGCCCCTGTGGTGCCGGCGTCCACCGAACGCTGGTCACCGTCGACGGTCAGGCTGATCGTGGGCACAGGAGAACCTCTCATGAGTGCGGTGGTCGGCTCCTGATGCTAGCGAGACGCGAGCGGCCCGACGATGAGGAGTCGGAGCGGGTGAAATTCGCGAAGGCCACGCTCACAGGCGTGTGCGGGTCGAAAGTCCGCCCATTCGGCGTACTTCCGCAGAACCAGGGGTGGGCGATACTGGGTTCGAACCAGTGACCTCCTCGGTGTGAACGAGGCGCTCTACCACTGAGCCAATCGCCCGTGCGGCGAGCCAGGCTCGCCGCGACGTGGACGATGCTAGCGAATCCACAGGGCTCGAGGCGAACCTGGCCGGCGGCAGGGCTGGACAGGCATCATCGGGCAGCAACGACCGGCAGAGAGGGTGAGCGATGGCAGGTTCGGTGCCTGACGTTCGCGAGGTGGTCGCCATGCACCTCGTCCTCTCCGACGCGAGCGTGCTGCCCGTCAAGGCCGAGCTCACGTTCGAGAGCACGGACCCCTACACGGTCCGCATCGAGTTCACGGGCACGCAGTCCGCATGCACCTGGCTCGTCGGTCGCGAGCTGATCGCCCAGGGCGTCCTCGCCGACCCGACCTCCCCTGCCGGCACCGGTGACGTGCGCATCTGGCGGGACGAGGACCCGGCGTACCTCCTCGTGGCTCTCAGCGGCGTCGAGGGCGACGCCCTCCTCGCCGGCCCCGCCGAGTCGTTCGCGCGCTTCCTGTCCGCCACGACGGCGCTCGTGCCGTTCGGCTCCGAGTCGAGCCGCATGGAGGACGAGATCTCGCGCCTCATCGTCAGCCTCCTGGACGCCTGAGCCCGCTCGACGTCCGAGCCCGGCACCCCGAGGCGGCGCGAACGGCGCTGCCTCGTCCTGTGTCCGGGGTCCGACGTCCTCAGGGGTCCAGGTCCTGGGGCTCACGCTCCGCGTACACGTCGCGCAGCCGCGTGACCAGCGGGCCCCGCGCCACGGGCACGCCGTCGAGCGCGACGACGGGCGCCACCGTGCGCACCGACCCTGTGAGCCCGAGGTGCGCACGCCCCGCGGCGACGTCGTCCAGGACCGTGTAGGGCAGCTCGCCCGGGCGCGCCTCACGGACGGGCAAGCCGGCTGCGGCCCCCCACTCGAGCACGAGCTCGCGCGTGATGCCGCCCAGGCAGCCGCTGCTCAGCGGTGGGGTGAGGACCTCTCCCCCGGTCTCGACGAAGACGTTCGTCCCCGTGCCCTCGCAGAGCTCGCCGACGGTGTTCGCCAGGAGCGCCTCGTCGGCGCCGCGCGCCTGCGCGTGGGCCAGCGCGACCGCGTTCTCGACGTAGGACGTGGTCTTCAGCCCGGCGACCGCCGACCGCTCGTTGCGCACCCAGGGCACCCGGACCACCGACACGACGTCGGGCGGGCTCGCCGGACCGGCGAGCACGAGCACCGTGGGCCGTCCCGGGATGCGTCCAGACCCGAGGGGCCCGATGCCGGCCGTCACGGTGATCCGCAGGCGCCCGAGCCCGGTGCCCGCGGCGAGCACCTCCGCCACCGCGGTCCGCAGGAGCTCCTCGTCGGGCTCCGGCAGCCCGATCCCGACGGCGGAGTGACGGAGGCGGCGCAGGTGGCGGCTCAGGGCGAACGCCCGGCCCTGCACGACCCCGCAGGTCTCGAACACGCCGTCGCCGACGGTCACGCCGTGGTCGAGCGCGGCGAGCACCGGCTCCAGTGGGTCGCACAGCCGCCCGTCGACCCAGGCCACGGTCCCCTCGATGCCCATCACCGTCTCCCGTCCGGCCGCCCCACGCTTGCCCCGCCAGCCTCGCACGATCCGGGCCGACCGGTCGCGATCGCCACGAGGCGCGCCGCCTTCAGCTCGGTCTCGTCCCACTCGGCGGCGGGGTCCGAGTCCCAGGTGATGCCGGCCCCCGTACCGAACCGGAGCCGGCCGCCGCCCTCGGGGGTCCACCAGAAGGAGCGGATGGTGACGGCCAGCTCGGCCCGGCCCGCGTCGCCGTCGACCCACCCGAACGCGCCGCAGTACGGGCCCCGGGTCACCGGCTCGAGCTCCCGGATCACCTCGAGCGCGGCGAGCTTGGGCGCCCCGGACACCGACGCCGGTGGGAAGGTCGCCGCGAGGATGTCCCGCCAGCCCACGTCCGGGAGCAGGGTGCCGACGACGGTGCTGACGAGGTGGACCAGGCCGGGGTGCCGCTCGACCGCCAGCAGGGCGGCGACCTCGACGCTGGCCGGCGCGCACACCCGTTGGAGGTCGTTACGGACCATGTCCGTGATCATCACGTTCTCGGCCGCGTCCTTGGCGCTCAGGCCCTCGACGGTCGCGGCCGTGCCCTTGATGGGGCCCGAGGCCAGCCGGCCGTCAGCCACCGAGCAGAACCGCTCGGGCGAGGCGCTCACGAGCCAGACCGGCTCCAGCGGCCCGCCGAGCGGCACGTGGACGCCGCCGCCGAACGGCGCGGGGTTGCCGGCCGCGAGCCGGGCGCCCAGGGC
>JAEZZV010000014.1 GCA_023418375.1 Actinomycetes bacterium
ACGAGCTGGACGAAGTCCACCCGCCCGTTGACGGTGTCGATCACGCCCAGCTCGGGATCGGTCACGAGGAGCACGGAGGTCTGCGGGGTGTCGGGGCCGCCCGTGTCGGGGTACCCGGTCACGGGCCAGCTCAGAGCGATCCGACGTCCCTCCATGAGGACGAAGCGGTCGTCCACCGCCCACGTCGCGATCCGCTGCAGCACCGTGAACGGCCAGCCCGGCGCCTCCGCCGCCCCGCCCTCGTCGCGGATGCGCCACGTCAGCTCGCACCCGTGGCCGCTGAAGCCGTGGTTGTCTCCCTCGTCCTCGTCGAACACGTTGCTCAGCCCGTACGTCACGTAGTGCCAGTGCCCGTCAGCGCGGTACGCGCTGCACCCCTGCAGCACCGAGCCGAACGCGCGGCCCGGGAAGTAGCCGACGTGCCGCGGCTCCTGATCGCCGTAGATGCGGGTGCATGCCGCGTGGATGGCGTCCCAGCCGTGGTTCGCGGGCTCGTCCTCGGAGTCCACGGGCTCGATGGGGGTCGTCTGCGCATCGCCGCTTGCCTCCGGCGGCGGCGTCTCGCTGTCACGGCGTTGACCTCGGAACCACGCCACTGGGCCTCCTGTGCTGCGGACGGGATGCCGACACGCGCCGGCACCGGGTGACGCCGTGAGTGTGACAGGCGGGAGGCGCTGAGTGTCCGGGCCTACCCGGCCGCGACGTGTGCGAACAGGTACTTCAGCAGCGGAGAGGAGGTGAGCGCCGACACCGGCCAACGGATCGCGCCCGGCACAGACGACAGCCCAGCTCCGCGAGAACACGCCGTGCGCCTGGGCAGATTCGAACTGCCGACACCCGCTTTCGGAGTTCGATCTTGGTCTGCGGACAACGCCCTGACCTGCGGAACTACACGCGGGTAGTTCGTACTGTGACCCCTTTCCGAGGTGGGCGCTGACCACGCGCTGACCACGAGGGCATCGAGCACCGGGACGGGGGGACAGTCGAGCGTCTCGGATGCCGCCTTGGACGAAGCACTAGCTCGATGTGCCGGTGACCGCAGTCACCCCACCGGGCATGACTCCTCTTCCTCAAGACTCTGGCCCCTCTAGTTCAGGTTCGGGGGTCAGCGCGACGGCTCCGGCGCTGAACGCGGTGTCGGCGTGGCGGTGCAGACTCTCCACTGTGGAAGGGCACGGGCTCCCGCCGGGCATCGCGGAACGGATCGTGATCGAGCACGGCGACAGAGGTGAGCGCGCTAATGAGTTCATGACGACCGCCGCAGCGCTTCTTGCCAAGCGCTCCACCCCTCCGCGAGTCGGTCAGACGGTGGCCTACTGCGTCCGCGAGGCGCTCGTATCGCTGGCCCCGCTCGGCACCGATGGCGCAGGCGAGCCATGGCGCGACCTCTCGAGGCGGGTCGTCGAGTCAAGGCTCCGGTATGAGAGGGCACTGGACCTACCCGAGACGGCGTCGGACGCGCCCGGGGCACTTGCCGCTCTCCTTCGGGCAGTCGACGATCTTGCGCTCTTCCACGAGTCCGACCGGAGCCGCAGGCGCAGCCTCGTCGGCTCGATCGTCGACCGCTCGGGCGAGGAGCCCAACCGAGCCGGCGAGCGGGCCGTGCAAGAGTTCCTCGACGTCCTCGAGGTCGCGAACAGCGCAGTCCACACGGACGATGAGGTGGAAGACCCCGGGTCGCTCTACGACCGTGCGCTGTCGGTCTTAGCGTGGCTGTACACACCGGCGCAGACGCGTTTCGGGGAGCTCGAGAAACTGGCGAGTGTCGATGAGCCTGGCGAGGCCGAGGTCGCGCGGCTGAACGAACTGGTCCTCACCGCAATGCACCTGCAGCGCTTCCTCCGCGCCTTGCGGACCGTGAAGTGGCTGGACGTGCTGACCGACTCGGGAGCGCTCGACCCGCCGGAGGGCCATGCGGCGTGGCCAGCCTTCGCCGCCGTCGACGCCCTCGTGTCGATCGATCCAGCGGGGCTCGCCACCTGGCTCGAGCGACTCTATGACCGCTGCCAAGGCAGCGAGACGCAGCTCTGGCAGATCCTGAGGGCCGCCCACGACATTGGCGCATTCGCCGATCCGCTCACCCGTCGGGTTCTCGCCCGCCACGCCGGCAAGAAGGCAACGCGCGACATGGCGCTGACCATCCTTCTGCGGCGCCCGGCGCCCGACACCATCGTTCAAGACATCGCCGACCATCTCCTCAACGACCACGGTGACGGGACCTGGGAGGTGCAGGAGGTCGCACGACGGCTAGTCAAGGGGATCACGCCGGAGAACGGGCTGGGTCGCTTGCGGCTGCTCACCCAGAAGCTGAAAGCGCCAGTGGGCGACCACGACCGATGGCGGTGGCTGAGCCTCGACAGGAACGGCAGCATCGCTGAGCTCTCGATCGACGCCGCAGACTCGCGGGTCGAGATCCTGATCGCGGCGGTCATCGAGGCGGCGCGCTCGGTGCTCGGATCGGCTGGTGGGGACGCCGTGGCACACGAGCTCGAGCGGCTCCCAACCGAGCTTGGTGACCGCATCCGCAGCTGGCTCACGGCGACCGACACCACGGCCGACCCAGCCGCGACTGCGGCACAGATCGAAGTATCGATGTCTCTCCGCGGCCCGTCCGCGGACGACCTCGCACTCATTGACCGGGTCGTTGAACGTCTGCTTCCCGGCGAGTACTTGGCGGGCTGGACTCGAGCCCTCGGACCCGCACCGTCGGGCGACGAAGTTGCTCAGATGATCGCGGGCGACCGATTCGAGCCTGCGTGGGCCCGCGCCTACGAGTGGCTTGGCGTACTGCCGGCCGACGCGCAAGGGCCGTGGGCTGCGGCGTACCAGGCCCTGTGTTCGCGGTTCGGCACCCCCTCACGCGATTCCCTGCTCACTCCGAGCCGGATCGAGGTGGGCTGGGGCAGAAGTCCCTACGAGGTCGCCGAGCTCGCCGCGATGACGCCGGCCCGGGCCGCCGCGCTGGTCGGCGCATGGCGCCCAGACACCGCAGAGTCACTTGTCGGGCCCCTCGAGCTCGCGCGAACGGTGCAGGCGGCCGTCGTGGCCGACCCCGCTCGGTGGCTTGAGAATCCGAGGGACATCGCGGCGACCCTTAGAGAACCAATCCACATCGACCACTACCTCCACGGAATCACCGAAGCAATCAAGGCCGACGCCACGGTCCATCCGGAACTCCTGATGGATGTCATCGACCTGGTGCTCAGAGCCCCTTGGGCGCCGACGCCGATGGGCCGCCGTGACTGGGACTTCGAGCCCGACTGGTCCTCGTGCCGGGACGCAGCGATCAGACTCCTGCGCGCGATGGCCGACAAGTCAATCGGCTTTGCGGGCCAGGACGACCACGTCTGGGACATCATCAAGGCCGGGACAGCCGAGCCCACGGACCGAGCTGCTGCTTTCGACGACGACCCCCTCACGGCCGCGATCAACCACCCAGCCACTCGCGCGCTCGAAGCTGCCATCTCGTTCATGGCCTATCAGTTGAGGACAACCGGCCAGCCCCAACACGAGGCCCTTTCCCACATCGAGCAGCTACTGAAGGTTGACGGCGCCCGTGGCGCGCGCATCAGAGCGATCGTCGCGTCCAGACTCCGTCTTCTGTTGCGCGTCGCGCCGGACTTCGTGAGCCACGTCGAGCACGTGCTCCTCGGCGACGCAGCGCCACCGGGCCTAGCGCAACTCACCACCGATCTGGCCTTGCACTGGGACGGACCCAATCGGTGGCTTCTCGAACGTCACAGGGCGCGGGTCCGCGACGCCGTCATCCGCGGCGTCGAAAACGCAGTCGAGCAGGTCCTAGTCGCCTACCTGTGGCAGCTGAACGGCTACGCGCTCGAGGAAACGGTCAAGTTCCTAGCATCCAAACCAGGGCTCACATCGGAAGCCGGCGAAGTGCTCGGCCGCATGCTCCGTGACGCCGAGCCGGAGGTCGCCCAGCTCGGTGTCCAGCTTTGGAAGGCGGTGCTCGCCAGAGGCGCCTCTCTACCGCTCGCAGGGTTCGGCTGGTTCGCCGAGGTCGCTGTCATGGACAACGATGAGTGGAGCGAGCTAACACTTGAAACGATGCGCGCCAGCACTCACCCCATCGACTGGCCGCGCGGAGTAGCGACGCGAATCAGCCGTATGAGCCCGACACCGACGGCCCTCGCGATCCTCGATGACCTCATCCGACATCCTGCGAGCCCGTGGTCGGCTCACCCGGCGATCCGGATCGCGGTCGAGGTACTCGGGCGAGCGAGCCACCTGAGCTCCACGGTCGAGTACCAACGCCTTGCCAGCACCCTTGCGGAACGTGGCGAGTTGGATTGACCACCGCAGGCCACCTCACGAGGCCAGACCACACGGACGTTGTAGCCGCTCCGGGGGCAGGCACCGTCGCCGCTGCGGAACCAAGCGGCTCGCGCCGCTGGACTCCGCTGTGGGTGGCCGGTCAGGTTGAAGCCCTGCCTCCGTCCTCGGAGCCGGGGGGCGGACCTGGACTAGGCGCCAGGTGCGCACCACGAGTTCGTGTCTGCTGTGATCGACGCCGCTCGCCGGTTCGCGGCAGACTCGCGGCATGACCTTGGAGAGTGAGCATGTGGCGAGTTGATCGGCAGGAGGCGACGCGGTTGCCACGGAGCAAGACCGCCCTGGAGAAGCTGCATGAGGACTGCATTAAGGCGACCCAGACGCTCCTTGACAAGCGGCCGCTGATCGTCGGCCGACAGGTACCCGCCCGCATTGCTACAACCATCTGCTCGCCGTGGACGCACAGCGGGCCGTACGCGTGCTCGAACCGCGGAAGGACCGAGCGTCCCTTGATGTCGTGGCCCCGGGTGGCGGCTACGAGGCGGCGCCGATGATCACCTTCGATCGCCATAAGACTCAGATCGTCTTGGTCTACAGCTCCGAGCGCTTCGACTCAGCCGCTTGGATCGACGAGAAACTGCGGTCTGATGGGATGGCGACTCTGTCACGAACCTTTACGGTACGACAGGCCGACGCGGTGGATCCCGACGACCGCGATGAGGACTCGGAAAGCGTGCGTCGGTTCGTGATCGGCAACATCGACGGAGAATACCGGACCATCCAGAAGGAAGTCTTGGGGCTTAAGCATGACCTTTTGATATCTACGTCGGTGACCCTTCGGCACAGACTTTTCGTCGCAGAACGTGACATCTCGATCTTTCGCCGCATCGACGAACTGATCGACGAACCGATAATCGTAGGCGGGAGTCGCAAAGGCGCAATCCCGGAAGAAGATTTCACACGGCTCCTGAGAGAGTTTCCGACATCGACGGAACTGACGCACTATGCGCGCGCGCGGGTTACCCGAGTGCTGCGCGAGCACTTCGAAACGATGTCGGATGCCGAAACACGTCTGGCTGCCTATATGGAACGCCGGAAGCGCTCCTTGAGCCACAGGCGGGTAGAGAGCAGCGGCCGCATCCCGGCGGCAACCGCGCTCGAGCTTGAGAAGTTCGTCTACGTCCGAGATCGCATGGTAGAGATGCTGAAAGACGCCGAGGCCTACTCGGAGTCTGAATGGCAGCACGAAGTCGCCGACCTGCTCCTTCTCGTCTACCCACAATATGTCACTGTTCTCCAAAACGTTCACGTCGCGGAGCGATATTCGAACGAGTCAAGGTCGACGAATCGCTATATTGACCTCGTGCTCGTAGGGGCCGATGGCTCTCTAGATATCGTCGAAATCAAGAAGCCGTTCCAACGCGGTCTCATGTCGAGGAGTCAGTACCGTGACAACCATGTCCCCGTGAGAGAACTCTCTGGGTCGATCATGCAGGCGGAGAAGTATCTCTTCTACCTCAGCAAGTCGGGCAGGGATGGAGAAGTATCGATCCAAAGGAAGCATGCCGAGCACCTTCCCGCCGATCTGGAAATCAAGATCACGAATCCGAAGGCGATTGTTCTCACCGGGAGGGACGACAAGCTCTCCGCTCGCGAGAGATTTGACTTTGAATTCGTCCGTCGAAACTACTCGAATGTGGTGGACATCATCTCGTACGACGATCTGCTCCGTCGCGTTGAACGCATGATCAAGAGCCTCGCGGTACGACTTGATGGTGAACTGGGCCGTTCAGCGCTACGCCGAAGCCAAGGCGCCTCGCTCCAACGACTTCCTGGCGCGATGCCGATACGTGTTCGTCGCGTCGCTGGGACGCCGGTAGGGAAGCATCTGCGCGGGTCCTTCAGGTAGTCCATACCGCCACGGTGCTCGAGCCGTACGACATGGCCCAACTGCTAGCGGACCTCCGCATACCGCCGGTACCGAAGCCGGGGTGTTGACAAGATGATCGCGACGCGTGGCCCCGCAGGAGACACCGCCCCTCCAACGCCGGGCCGTGTGCTCGGCCACGACCACCGGGGCAGGCCCGGCGAGCACCGCGCACACGGCCGGTGCTCGCATCGCGATGCAAGATGAGTCACGGCGCGTCATCGGCCCAGGCCTGGCCGGCCGCGGGAGTCAGCGAGGCGGGAACAGGGCCCGGTCGCGGTCCCACTCCTCCACTGCACGTAGGAGCTCGGGCACGGTCGTCGTCACCGTGACGAAGAAGTCGTAGAGGTCCACGTCGTCTCCCGGCGGGAGTGACCACCCTGGCCTCGCCTCGAGCGAGAAGTGCACCCGGACGGATCTGGTCCCCTCAGCGGTCGCGGCGAGGCTGAAACCGAGGTTCGGCTCCGTGAAGACCAAGAGCTGCTCTTCGTCAGCCGGGAAGGGGACCGCCCTCACCTCGCCGGCGGCGGCCGAGCGCAGCCAGCCGGCGAGCGCTGCGCCCTCCCACGTGGTCAGGCACGGATCCTGGAAATGCCAGCGCCTGCCATCCGCCAGGCGTACGTCGCCCCGGATGTAGAGCCAGTTGGCATCCCAGTCGCCGGGCCCATTCCCCCCGAGGGTCGGGTACTGGTAACCCACCGGTCGGAGCTCGATCTCCGCTCCGTCGGTCGAAGTCAGCCTCACGCCGCCATCTTGCCCGTCTGCAGGTGCGGCGGGATGGCAAGACGACCGCTCCCGCCAGGAGCGGTCCCGAACGACGTGGCCTCACGTTGGTAGGCCCGCTGGCACACCTCTACCTGAACGCCGTCGCGGCGGCAGGCGCGCATCTTCTCCTCGCTGCCGCACACCTGCAGGTAGCGACGGCGCCGCGAGGGGAGGTGGTGCGTGTGATGTCGATGCACAAGCTGACGGGTGGGGACGGGTACGCGTACTTGACCCGGCACGTGGCAGCGGGCGACGCCGGTCTCGAGCAGGGTGCGTCACTGACCGCCTACTACGAGCAGACGGGCAACCCGGCCGGCCGTTGGTACGGCGAAGGCCTCGCCGTACTCGGTGACATGACCCGGCGGCTCCACACGGGCGACGTCGTCACCGAGGCGGCGATGACGGCGGTGTTCCGCGACGGCGTGGACCCGTTGACCGATGACGCACTCGGCCGGCCCTATGGCCGGTTCGATGACGGGAAGCGTCACGCCGTCGTCGGCTACGACCTCACCTTCACCGCGCCCAAGTCCGTCTCGGTGCTGTGGGCGCTGGTCGATGACGCGACGCGCGTCATCGTCTATGACGCGCACCGGGCGGCGCTCGCGTCATCGCTGGGGTTCATCGAGCAGCGCGTCATCCGCACGCGCATCGGCGACGCGGGCCGTCATCAGGTCCGCACCCGCGGGATGGTCGCCGCGGGGTTCGACCACTGGGACACCCGGGCCGGTGACCCCAATCTGCACACCCACGTCGTCATCGCCAACAAGGTCCAAGGCCCCGACGGCGCCTGGCGGAGCCTGGACGGGCGCTCGGTGCACGCCGCGGTCGTCACCGTCTCCGAGCTGTATGACGCGCTGCTGGCGGACGAGCTGGCGCGGCGGCTGCCGGTGGAGTGGTCGATGCGCGACCGCGGTCCCCGGCGGAGCCCGGCGTTCGAGGTCGACGGGATCGGCGAGGACCTGCTCGCACACTTCTCGACCCGGGCCGCGGCGATCCACTGCGCCGAGCAGGAGTGGCTCACCCAGTTCCAGGCGACCCACGGCCGCGCGCCGACGCGCGTGGAGACGACCCGGGCACGCCAGCACCTGACCCGCGCGACGCGCCCGCCCAAGACCGTCCGGCCGCTCGCGGACCTGCTGGCGGACTGGGCGAACCGCGCCCGTGCGCTCACGGGGCGCGAGCCGCACGACCTCGCGGCCCGCGCGCTCGCCGGCACCTACGGGCGGGCGCTGCACGCGCACGACGTCGGCCCGGAGGTGCGCGCGGCGATGACGGCCCAGGTCCTCGATGACGTGTCCACCCGCCAGTCGGTGTGGACGACGTGGAACCTCGGCGCCGCCGCGGTCCGCGCGTCGAAGCTGCTGCGGATGGCCTCGCCGGAAGAGCGACGGGCGCTGCTCAACGAGGTCACCACTGAGGCCGCGGCGGCGTGCGTGCACCTGGACGACAACCGCGACCCGATGACGCGGCGCGTCGGGGAGTCGCTGTTCACCTCGACCGAGCTGCTCGGCGCGGAGAAGGTCGTCATCGAGGCGGCGGAGACGATCGGCGCACCGCACCGGCCAGCTGAGATGCTCGCCGCCATCCAGCTGCGCACCGAGCGCCACCTCGGCGGGCTCGCTCCCGACCAGCGCGCCGCCGCGGAGGCCGTCATCACCTCCGGGCGTCTGCTCGACGTGCTGGTCGGGCCGGCCGGGTCGGGCAAGACCACCACCCTTGCCGCGCTGACCGCGTTCTGGCGTCACGGCGTCGGATCCGTCGTCGGGCTCGCGCCGTCGGCCACCGCGGCCCGTGCGTTGGCGGAGTCGCTCGGGGTGCCATGCGAGACGACGGCGAAGTGGCTGCACGAGTCCACCGGCGACGGCGCCACCACCCGCGCCATCCGCTACGCCGACGCCGTCGCCCGCAAGGCCAGCCGCGACTACCGGGAGCAGCGCGCGGCCAACGAGGAGCACTGGCGACTGCGGGCCGAGCAGGACCAGTGGCGCTTCTCCCCCGGGCAGCTCGTCATCGTCGACGAGGCGTCCCTCGCCGACACCCGCACGCTCGCGGCCATCGTCGAGCAGGCACGGGCGGCCACGGCGAAGGTGCTACTCGTCGGGGACCACCTGCAACGCGGGTCCGTCGACGCAGGCGGAGCGTTCGGCATGCTCGCCCGCCGCGGACCCACCGCCGAGCTCACCAGCCTCTGGCGCTTCAGCCAGCCGTGGGAGGCGCGGGCGAGCCTCGAGCTGCGCCGCGCCCACCCGGCCGCACTCGACGCCTATGAGGCCCACGGCGCCATCACCTCCGGCGGGCACGACGCGATGCTCGACACCGCCATCGGCGCCGTCACCACGGCGCGCGAGCAGGGTCGGGTCGCGGTACTGCAGGCCGTCGACAACCGGACCGTCCGCGAGCTCAACGCCCGCATCCGCGCCGACCGCATCACCACTGGCGACGTCGCCCCGGCCGGAGTGAACCTGCACGACGGGCTGACGGCCGGCGTCGGCGACCGGATCGTCACCCGACGCAACCACCGCCGCCTGGCCACGGCCGACGGGTTTGTCCGCAACGGCGCCCTGTGGGACGTCACCGCCGTCCTGCCCGACGGCTCCCTCCGCGTTCGACCCGCCGGCCACGCCGACGCTGCCACCGTCCGCCTCCCGGCCGAGTACGTCGCCGAGCACGTCGAACTCGGCTACGCCACGACCATCGCCCGCACCCAGGGCATGACCGTCGACGAGACCCACACCATCGCCACCCCGGGCATGGGCCGCGAAGACCTCTACGTCGCGATGAGCCGCGGCCGCCACACCAACCGCGCCTACGTCGTCGTCGACCAAGGCGACCCGGAGTGCCTGCCCGGCCACGCGCCGTCGTCGGGCCGGGAGGTG
This sequence comes from Actinomycetes bacterium, assembly GCA_023418375.1. Classification (GTDB taxonomy): domain Bacteria; phylum Actinomycetota; class Actinomycetes; order Actinomycetales; family Cellulomonadaceae; genus Actinotalea. Next base: position 9,859 of record JAEZZV010000014.1, read on the forward strand.
CTCGAGCAGATCCTGGCGACCAGCCACGCCGAGCCCAGCGCCACGGAGACCTGGGACACCTACCACCCAGGCCGGAGCGCGCCCCTCGTGCCGCCGGTGAATCCACAGCAACCGTGGAACCCCGGGCCTCCACAGCCTGCGCCGTATCGCTTGACCGCGCCGCCGCCGTCGTCCGCCGATGGACCGGTGCTCGGTCGCTGACCACCGCCACACCCAACCCAACAGAAGGAGAAGGTCATGACCACCACCGCACAGCACACCGTCCCCGCCACCCCGGCGCGGCAGTACTACCGCGTGAAGGACGCGGCGCGGGTGCTCGGGGTGCCGCCCCGGACGCTGTACCACCTGGTCGAGCACGAGCAGATCCCGTACCGGCGGCTCGGCACGGTGATCCTTCTCCCCGCGGCCTGGGTCGAGCGCGAGCCGACGATGCCGGTCAAGCGGCGCTGATGTCCGTCACCAGGCGGCAGCACTCGACGGGCAAGGTGACCTGGCGCGCAAAGGTGTTCTTCGAGGGCCGGGTCATCGCGCAGCGGTCGTTCGAGCGCCGGGTCGACGCCAAGCGCTGGGAGGCCGACCAACTCGCGAAGCTGGACGCCGGCTCGTGGATCGACCCGGCGCGCGGGCGGATGACATTCGCGGCGCTGGCCGAGGAGTGGCAGGCCTCGCGCGGTCACCTGGCGGTGCGCAGCCAGGAGACCACGCGGTTCCTGCTCGACAAATACGTGATCCCGGAGATCGGGGCATACCCGATCTCCGGGATCTCGGCGGCCGACATAGAACGGGTGATGTCGGCGCTGACGGCGCGCGGGCTGGCGACGGCCACGCGGCGTCGTGCGCTGTCGATGATGCGGCTGGTGTTCGACTACGCGATCCGCGACCGGCGGCTCTCCGTGAACGTCGCGCGGATGGTGGCGCTGCCGCGTGGAGGGACCAAGCGCGAGCCGCACTGGCTGCGGCCCGAGCAGCTCGGCCGGCTGGTCATGGCGGTGCCGCCGCTGTGCCAGCCGGTCGTGCTGTTCCTCGGGACCACGGGGTGCCGGTTCTCGGAGATGGCCGCGCTGCGGGTCGACGACGCCGTGCAGACACCGCACGGGCTCGGCGTACGGGTCCACCGCGCCGCGACACAGTCCAAGCGGACCAGCGGGGCGGTGTTCGGGCCGACGAAGACCCACCAGACGCGGACCGTGCCCGTGCCGGCGGCGCTGGACGAGTACGTGCGGACGCGGGTCGCGTTGGCGGGGCCGGGCTCGTACCTGTTCCCGAGCCCGACCGGTGGCGTGTGGACGAACACCAACTTCCGGGCGCGGTCCGGATGGATGGAGGCGACGCGGCGGGCCGGGGTCGAGGGGACGACGATCCACGATCTGCGGCACACCGCGGCGTCGCTGCTCATCGCGGCCGGGGCGGACGTGAAGGCGGTGCAGGTGATCCTTGGACACTCGACCGCGACGATGACGATGGACCTCTACGGGCACCTGTTCAGCGAGGCGACGTGGCAAGCGATGGAGCGGCTGCCGGTGATACCGCTGATGCAGGCGCCGCGGGCGATAGAGGCCTCCGTGGCGGGCCGCAACCCGGACACCAAGTGAGCGAGGCCCTGCCGAGCATCCGGCGGCCCGGAACCGGGGGAAAGCGCCTCCTCGACCATCGGCTCAACGAACGATGGAGCAAGAGCGGCCGCGCGCGCTCTCTCCCGACAGGCGACGCCGATACATCCGACGGTCGGATCACCGCCTGGACTTCGGCGCATACTTGGTCAGCACCCACGGGACGCCGCAGGGCGAGGCCGCAAGGCTGGCTCCGGCCCACGTAACCCAGGCGCCTGATTCCACGCGGAGCGACAGGGGTACGTGCTGCGCCCTCATGAGACCCGCCGTCGATTCCAAGTGGTCAGCGAGCCCATCAGCCATCGATGACACCACTCCCGCAGTAAGCAGGAGGGCATTGAGCGCATGCGTTTCATGGAGACGCCAGTCACGCACGGGGTCCTGGCCATTCAACGTGGGCGTCAGAACGCGGGTTGCGCAGGTGGCATTCAGTCTCTCGACCGCCGAAACGTCCGACGCGTTGATGGCCTTCTGCGCCCCGAGCGTCCCGCGCAAGAGCGCAACTTCGTGCTTGCTGAAGACAACGACTGAAGAATCCTGATGGGCGAACGAATGCCTGATCCGCACGAATCTGTCGAGAAGCTCGGCCACCTCGCTGCCTGCCCAGGTACGCTCCTGGTTGTAGATCGTCCACAGGTTATGCGAGGTCCGAGAGCCAACGGATTCGGGGTCTCGGAAAGCCGGCGCCGACGTCCTGAGCCGCACCTTGAGATTGGCCATCGGGTCAAATCCGACGAATGCTTCCATCATCTTGCGTACTTCGGCCGAATTCGGGTTCTGCATTAGGCGCGCGATCGTCGCCTCAATAATCCGCATTGCACCGGATTGCAGGCCCTGGGCTCGCAGCGCCTCGACCGCTAGAGCTTCTGTCGCTTCCTCGACCACGCCGACCGATGCGGCGACAATGGCGCGGTAGAGCGACGCCTGTCGGGCGTCAGACCGTCCGTTCGCGGCCTTGCGGGTCTGAGCTATCTCGACGAGATCCGTCGCGGTGAGAAGTGCTCGCGAACTCCGATCGAGTGCCGCCTGAAGTGGGTGCGCAGTAGTCACCATCCTGACCGTACGCCGTCCGCCGCCTTCCCGGGCCACGTTGAGCGACTGCTGCCTGCGGGCGTCGGCCGGCCGCGCACCTCTCGGCACAGCTCGAGCGGAAGGTAACGCGGACGCGGGGCGAGCGATGACGATGCTCGACTTGCGGCATGCGCGCTGCTCCTCGCAGCCGAGGCGCCCGTCAAGGCATTCGCTGCCCTAGAGAACTGCGCGAGGGCAGCACGGACAGTCCGCTTCAGCCCCGGGCCGAGATGGCTCAGTGTGTCTTGGACGTCCGCGTGCAGCGACTGGGGGTTGAGCAGGCGCTGCCAGGACACTCCCCGCCCGCGCGCACACCAGTGCTCGATCTCCTGCGTCAAGGTGGCGAGGGGTAGGCGCTCCGGTACACGACCCTCCTGCGTCAGCACGCGGCGCAGCGACCCTAGCCACTCTGGGTCTCCGGCGGTACGTAGGCTCGGCGGCATTCTCCCGGCACTGTCTTGCACGCCGACCAGTGTGCAGTCTGGGAGCGGCATGCGCACCGCATCTTGGCGTCCGCCGGCGTCCGTCCACGTCCCTGACAGACCGTCCACGCCCTGAGACAAGTCGCTGACCACACGCTGACCAATGCCCGGCAAATCGGACACTGCCCCGGCCGACGCCGCGGCACCCATACCGCCGCTGACCTGCAACAACACTCTGTGCGCCTGGGCAGATTCGAACTGCCGACACCCGCTTTAGGAGAGCGGTGCTCTATCCCCTGAGCTACAGGCGCGCGGGACAGGCGGAAAACGTGTTCAGCAACCCGCCGGCGATCTCGACCGGCACTGCTGAGCGCGTTCTCGCTGGTCCCTTGCTGCGCCGACCCGGGCCGTGCGGTCCGATCGGCGCGGGTTCAGCCTACCGGTGCCGTGGCTCGGGGTGCGCCGACAGCTCCTCGAGGGGGCTGGAGTCGCCGTCTTTCAGTTCGGGGGCCTCAGGCGGCGGGGGCGAGTGCCTGGATGCGCTGCCGTTGACGGTGATGCCAGTCGGCCACGGCGTTGTGCGTCACTGCGAAGGAGAGGGTGACGAGCCCTTGCCGTTCGACCGTGAGGGCGACCATGCGACCGCGCTAGAGCCAGTCGTCGAGCTGGGAGTGGGACGACTCGGCGTCGTTGCGCCGCCCGTGCGTCTTCGTATAGACGGGCGTGCCCGGTGGGTGCATGCGAAGGCGCTCAGGGCGGTTGAACCCGGTCCGGTTGTCGCCCTCCGAGGACGTCAGCAGCTCGGTGTGGGCGTGGCCGCGCGGCAGTGTCAGGTCGACGTACCAGCGGACCGCGGGGGCGTGACCGCGGGCGTAGACCTTGCGCGGCAGACCGTGGAAGAGAACGGTGACCTTCTCGTCGGCGAGAGCCCGAGCGCGCTGCGTGCCGGCGCGGGGCAAAGGGCTCACCGCCCCCACGCCGGCGCATCTCTGCGTGCAACCGACGCCGCCCAGAACGGTAAGCCGTTCAGGGACGCGGAAGGCTCGCCAGGGTGCGTACGACCGACTACAGCACGTCACCCGAGCTGCGAGCAGGTCTCGGGCCGCCATCCCGGGATGCAGCCCGAGGAGCGTGTCCGCCCAGTCCGTCAGCACGACCGAGGAGGCACCGGCAAACCCGCAAGGCTGGTGATGACCGAGGCGACCTGCGCGAGCGTCTCTGGCGTCCGCCAGTCGACGTCGAGCGCCTCCCCCGCCACGTCACCTCGACCAACGCGACCAGCTCATCGCCCTCCAGCACGGTGATCCGCCCCGCGGACACCTCCGAGAGCCGACCGCTCACCCCGGCGAACGTGCTGCCGGTGGCTCCTGGTCGGCTCCCCCGCCTCCGGTTCCTGAGGTCATGTCGCCGCTTCTAGCGGCTCCGACGCAGGTCGACGCCGCTCGCCAGGAGTCGGTCACGCAGCGCGACCAGCTGTTCCACCCCGACGTGCGACCAGTCGCGACCAGCCACGATGACAGTTCCCGGGCCTACCGGCACCTGCTCGACCCCGTCGAGGTCGGGCACCTGCTCGGCCACGTACGTGACTCGTCCGACGTAGGGGTCACTGATGCGAGGCGCCTGGGCCCGGGCCGCCGCACGATCGACGAGGGCGGACACGCGTGGCTCGAACGCGCGCGCGGTGACGGCAACCGCCTCGACCGCTGCGTCCACCGTGATGTCGGGGACGACCGCGTCGGGCAGTCGCAGCACGACGGCATTCCCGAGGGTAGGCGCGGACTCCCCGATGCGGACGTTGAACGAGAGCTCGCTCGCGTTCCAC
>JAEZZV010000033.1 GCA_023418375.1 Actinomycetes bacterium
CCGCTGGCTGCCGCCAGGGCCGCGAGGCCGTCCTCGGTCCACTCCCCGTCCGCCTGCGCGACGTCGGCCAGGGGCCCGTCGTGCCGCCGGCCGATGTGCGCGGTGACGACGGGCGCCGCGACCTTGACGAGGTGCCGGCGGTGCAGCCGGCGGGCCGGCAGGCGCCCGGTCGCCGCGTCGACGCCGTCGATCCGGACCACCGGCTCGCGTGCCCCGACGTGCACCAGGTCGAAGCCCGGCATCCACGCGATCATCAGGTACGCCGGGTCCTCGATCGCGCTGCTCACGGGCGCGAGGAAGCCCGCCTGACGCCTGCGCCGGCCGTCGCGGTCGTCGACGACGACCTCGATCGTGCGGCCGTCGACGTCGGTGAACCGCACCTCGGCGTCCACGCCGTCGGGGTGCACGTCCAGGCGTGCGACCTCGAACGCCGTCTCGGTCCACGCGCCGGTGCCCCCGCCGATCCGGTAGGCCTCGGGGTCCACGCGCAGCCCGGGCGAGCGGTAGTAGTCGAACTCCCGGTTCGCGCGCCGGGACAGGAACGCGAGCAGGCCCGTGCCGTGCACGTCGTCGTCGAACCACTGGAGCTCGAAGCCGTCGTAGACGGGGTGGTCGACGAGCTCGGCGTTGAGCATCGCGGCCATCGTGGCGACCGTGAGGTCGAGGGGGCTCCGGGGCATGCCTCATGGAAGCGGGCGAGGGCCCGGCCCGCGCGGGGCTGAGGTCCCGCACGGCCCTCGTCTCGCTAGGCTGCGGCCTCGTGGACACACCGCCGCTGAGCAGGGACGGCAGCATCCACGTCACCGACGAGCGCATCAACACCGTCACGCACCTCGCGGCGTCCTGCTTCGCCCTGGTCGGGTCCGCGCTGCTGATCGCGCAGGCGGGCGCGCAGGGGGACGTCTGGAAGATCGTCGGGTTCAGCGTCTACGCGTTCTCCGTGCTCATGCTGTTCGTGTCGAGCACCCTGCACCACGGCATCGACAGGGGCCCGCGCGTCAACGAGCTCCTGCGCACGCTCGACTACGACTCGGTGTTCCTGCTGATCGCCGGGTCCGTCACGCCGCTGGTCCTCGTCCTGTTCCGGAACACCTACGGCTGGGCCGTGCTGGGCGCGGTCTGGGTGATCGCGGCCATCGGCATCACGCTGCGCTCCGTGCTGCGGACGCTGCCGAAGTACGTCACCAACACCCTGTACATCGTGCTCGGCTGGATGCCGGTGCTGCTCGCGGGCGCGGGCGCCTCGCTGCCGTTCGGCGCCTACGCGCTGATGGCGGCGGGCGGCGTCGTCTACAGCGTGGGCTTCGTGCTGTTCGTCGTCGAGAAGCCGAACCCGCTGCCGGGCGTGCTCGGGTTCCACGAGATCTGGCACGTCCTCGTGGTGGTCGGCGCCCTGCTGCACTACCTGCTCATGTACGTCTACGTGCTGCCGGCCTGACCGGCCCGATGCGCGGGACGCCGACCGACGCGCGGACGCGCGGCGGTCAGTCCGCGTCGTACGCGAGCGCGCTCAGGCGGGGCAGGTGCTCGCTCATGACCTGCTCGTCGTCGAAGTCCCACATCGGTGCGAGCTCGGGCAGGGGGCGCTTGCCGGCGTCGGGCAGGTCGTCCTCGGTGGCGGCGGCGTACGCGTCCCAGGCGACGCCGAGCATCGCCTCGCACTCGAGCTCGTCGCCGTCGGCGATGGCGCCGCGGACCGCGGGCACGTCGGCGAGGGAGTCCGGGTCGGCGACCGCGGCCTCGAACACGTCGCGGCCCTGCGCGATGAGCCAGCCGCGGAAGTAGTCGAAGCCGTCGTCGGAGGCGCCCCCGTTGATGACGTACGCGGCCGCCCACAGCTCGGTGGTGTAGCTCTCCGCGACGAGGCCGGCGAGCGCAACGTCGAACTCCTCGATCACCTCGAGGTCGCGGTCGGCGAGCATCCGGACGAGCGTCTCGGCCACCGAGTCCGCGTCGCCCGCGTCGTCGGCCTCGTCGCGGGCGGTCTCGATGAGGTCCCAGATCTCGGTGGAGTCCATGGTCAGACGCTAGTGCCGATCACGGTGGCCCGGGACGAGGTCGGCGTCCCCTCCGGGGCGCCGGGCAGCGCCCGCAGGCAGCCGCGGAGGAGCTGCTGGAGCTCGCGGTCGGTGAGGTCGCTGCGGCAGGCCTCCGCGGACGCGGCGGCGTACTGCTCCCAGTCCAGCTCGCCCTCCGCGTCGGACCAGACCGTCTCGTACTCGTCGCGCACGAGGTCGTACAGCCGGCTGTGGCGGTGCAGCTCGTAGGTGAAGAAGTCGTTCGCCGTGAGGCGCCCGTGCACGGCGTCGCGGTTGTGCATGTACGGCCCGGTCACGAGCTGGGAGTCCACGCGGTAGGTGTCCGAGAACAGGGGCTTGTCGGTGAAGCGGACCTCGCAGGTGGGCGGGCGGCCGCCGCTGCCCCGCAGGACGGCGTCGAGCACCGCGAAGTAGTTCGCCATCACGCGGTCCTGCTCGCCGTACACCGAGCGGAACGCGGCCTCCCAGGGCGGGGACACGAGGAGCCGGCAGGCCACCCGGTTGCGGCTGAGCGCCTCGATCTGCGGCGCGAGGGTCCGCGTGAGGAGCAGCCGGTAGCCGCTCGCCCAGAAGGCGTGCTGGCAGGTGTCCATCAGCCCGGACAGGAGCTCGCGCTTGTTGAAGTGCAGGTTGGAGATGCCGAGCTTCTCGATGCCCTCGAGGAAGATGTCGTTGGACCGCTCCCGGTACTTCACGTACGTGTCCGACAGCAGGACGAAGATCGAGGCCAGCAGCGAGGTGGCCGTCGCCAGGGCGAGGTTCGGCAGGAACCCGCTGCCGTCCCCGGCCTGCGCGTACACCACGACCGACGCGGCGGTCGCCAGCACGAGGAGCACGAGCACGTAGACGTTGTTGTGCAGCCGGTAGGCGCGGAGCCTGCGGCGCAGCGGAAGGTGCTCGGTCACGGCGCTCCCGTTTCCTTGACGTAGTAGACGGTGTCGACGCCCGGACCGCGGTCGTCGACGATCCGCGCGAGCTCGCGCAGCCCGACGGCGGCCAGCACGCGCCCGTGCGCATGGTTGGTCGACCAGGTCCGCGTGACGATGGGCGCGCCCACCGCCGCCGCGACCTCGTCGAGCAGCGCGTACAGCCCGCGCGCGACGCCGAGCCCGCGCGCCTCGGCGTCGACGATCAGCGTCGACAGGTACGTCACGGGTTCGAGGACCGCGCCGTCGGGTAGCGTCACGCGGTGGTGCGGGCGGAACGACGCGAGGCCGACGACGCGCCCGCCCGCCTCCGCGACGAGGAGGTCCTGCTCGAGGAGCGAGGCGAGGTACGCGGTCGGGCCGGGGGCCGGGGCGTCCGCGGCCGGGGCGCCGTCGAGGTCCGCCTGGGTGGTGTCGTTCCGCGACGAGAGCGGCGGCACGAACTCGCGGTCGGCCGCCACGAGGAGCCGCCACAGGTCGCGGGCGACCTCCTCGGGCGGCACCCTGCGAAACGTCGCCCCGGCGCTCGGCACGGCGGGGAGTCTAGCCACGCGCCGACGCCGGTCCCTGGGCCCCGGCGCCCGGCCCGCGGGTGGATTCGCCCTCCCGATCCACTTTCACCCGACGGCGAACGGCCGATCTGGAACATGAGCGGCACCGCGGCCGTTCGCAGAGGTGTCACGCCCAGCCGGGTCCCCAGCCCCGGGTGCGCCGTTCACGAAGCGAGGTACGCCATGCCCGTCGCCACGAGCCCGTCCACGACCCTGACCCGCCAGGACCGCTGCGACCGTTGCGGCGCCCAGGCCTACGTGCGCGCCGTACTTCCCGGCGACGGCCTCTCGCTCCACTTCTGCGGGCACCACTTCCGCGCCCACGAGCTCGCGCTCGTCGCGGCGGGCGCCGAGATCGTCGACGAGCGCCACCGGATCGACGAGCACCTCAACACCCCGGAGGCCTAGGCCTCAGCGCACCGGCTCCAGCACGACCAGCGGGATGACGCGCGACGTCCTGCGCTGGTAGGCCGCGTAGTTCGGGTGCGTGCGCGTGATCGTCGGCCAGTGCTGCGCGCGCTCGTCATCGGTCATCACGCGCGCCCGCATCGGGACGGGCGACCCTCCCTCGCGCGCCACGAGCACGTCGGGGTGCGCGACGAGGTTCAGGTACCACGCCGGGTGGTGGTCGTCGCCGCCGCGCGAGCCCACGACCACCAGCGCGTCGCCGAGCTGCAGCGGCGAGGTGAGCATCGTCGTCCGTGGCCGGCCGGTGCGGCGACCGGTCGTCGTGAGCTCGAGGGCGGGCGTCCGCCCGAACCGCCAGCCCCGCCGCCCGCGAGTCACCGCGATGAGGCCGCGGTGCACGACGCTCATCGCCTTGAGCGTCAGGTCGCTGGGCACTGTCCTCCGTCGGTCGCGGGCCGGCTGCCCGTCCATCGTCGGGCACGCGGCGGCCTGACGCGCGTCGGGCCCGACGCGCGTCAGGTCCGACGGGTTCAGGTCCAGTCGCGGTCGTCGGGCGTGCCGCAGCTGAGCAGCGCGCGCCCGCCGATGTACCAGCCGAAGCAGGTGTCGGACCCGCGGGTGCCGTCGACGGCGTTGAAGAACCGGTCGGCCTCCAGCGCCTCCCTGTCGCCCGGCAGCTCGACGTCGACGCCCAGCGCCCCGTAGTGCGCGACGAACGCGTCGACCGTCTCGGCCGTCGCGACGGCCTCCCACCGCCACTGCACCTCGCCCTCCTCCGTGGCCGTCATGAGCCAGGCGAGGAGCCCGATGACGGGCGCGAAGAGCGCCGACCAGGCGAACCCGCGCAGCCACGTGCGCAGGCCCGGGGCGGCCATCTCGGTGGCGGTGATGGCGCCGGTGGCGACGAGGTGCTCGCGCAGCAGGTCGTCGGAGAGGACGACGGCGTCGCGGTCGACCTCGCTCGGGACGAACGTGCCGGCGAGCCCGGCCTCGCGCGTCGCGCGGATCTCGTCGTTGAGCCGGTCGATCAGCCCCAGGGCGAACCGCCGGACGCGCTCGACCTCGTCGGGGTCCTTCGACATGAGGTCGCGCTGCCGCTCGACGGCGAGGCGGATCGCCGCCTGCTCCCGGTCGAACTGCTCGGGGTCGTTCGTGGCCGGGAGCCGCACGGTGCCCGCGTCGGCCAGGTACTCGGCGAGCAGCTCCTGGCCGGTGAGGTCGACGTCGTCGGGCAGCGCCTGGAGCAGGTCGTCGAGCGGCATGGTCGCGAACTGCCGGGCCCGCAGCTCGTCGTCCTCGTGCACGACGGCGACCACGCGGTCGATCACCGCGGCCCGCTCCGCGGGGTCGGTGCGCACGCGCTCCCTGAGGTCCGCGAGCAGCGCGTCGCCGCGGGCGGCGCCGTCCCCGCTCTGGCGGACGATGCCGAGGGAGTAGGCCATGAACACGAGGAGCAGCCCGATGCCGCCGCCCGCGAGGACGCCGGCGGCCAGGGCCCGGGGCGCGCGCTGGCCCGGCCAGGTTCGCTCGACGAGCTCGGTGGCCACGGGAACCCCCAGGGGCCCGTCCTGCGGCTCGAGCTCGGTGCCCTCGCAGCGCACCTGGTGGGCGCTGACCTGCTCGTCGAAGGTGACGTCCGCGGTGTCGAGACGGTCGGCGTCGCCGCCCATGAGCTGGTCGACGCGCTCGGGGTCGATGACGAGCATGCAGGTCCGGGCCGGGTCGGTCGGTCCGGGCTCGACCACCTCGACGAGCTGCGGGTCGTCGACCGACCACGGCAGCAGGTACCCGTCGAGGATCACCCCGTACCGGTCCTGGAGCGCGCGGATGACGGCCTCGTCGGGGGTGACCTCGCGCTCCTCGAACCAGGCTCGATCGTGGCTCGCGAGGCGCCGGGCGTCGGCGGTGAGGTCGGCGAGCGCCAGGCACACCCCGACGGCGGTCGGGCAGGCCACCAGGAGGACGACGGCGGCGCGCCACGCGCGCGTCCCGGCCGCGAGCCGCCACCGACCGGTGCGCACCCGGCGGACGACGGACACGACCGGCGGGAGGAGGACGGCGACGACAGCGAGGACGTTGAACGCCTCCGGCGCGCCGTCGGGCAGGGCGGCGAGCAGGTCTTGCACGGTTCTCCTCGAGGTAGGGGGCGGACCGCCGCGATCCTAGGGTCGGCGGTCGACCGACGTGCGGGAACGAGGGCGCCGGCCTACCGTGCGTTGCGCGCCAGTTCCAGCGCGATCTCCTCGAACCACTGCCCCGCCGCCGGACCGCCGTTGCACGTGCCGTCGGACTCGCCCGGGAGCTTGACCCACAGGACGGCGTCGAGGGCGGTGTCGTCGTCGACCAGGTGCGGGCTCTCGCCGAGCGCCCGGCCGCGCGGGTTGCACCACTCGCCGTTGGAGCCGTTGCCGTTGCGGGAGGTGTCGACGACGTACGTCGCGCCGCCGGTGAGCGCGGAGACCCGCTCGCCGTACGCGATCGAGTCGGCGGTGGTCTGGTAGTTGGAGGTGTTGAGCGCGAACCCGACGGCGTGGTCGAAGCCGACCTGGTTCAGACGGGCGGCGGCCTCCTCGGCCGACAGCCAGAACGCGTGGCCGATGTCGAGGTAGACGCGCGCGCCGGCGTCGGTCAGCGCCTGGGCCGCGTAGCGCAGGTAGCCGACGCGGTCGCCCTGGCCGTCGCAGTCGCCGAGCATCGGGAGCGCGTCGGGCTCGAGCACCACCCACGGCTCGCCGACGACGGCGTCCGCCACCGCGTCGATCCACGTCGCGTACGCGGAGTCCTCGACGCCGCCCGCGGAGTACTGGCCGCAGTCCCGGCCGGGGACCGCGTAGACGACGAGCACGCCGAGGGCGCCGGCGTCGTCGGCGCGTGAGGTGTAGTCGGCGACGGCCGCGGCCGCGTTGGCCGGGTCCTGGTCGGTGACCCAGAAGGACTGCGGGGTCTCGGCGATCCCGGTCAGCAGCGCGCGCGCCTCGCCGGACGCCGCGGCGGCGGCCTCGGCGGCCTGCGTGTCGGGGTCGACGTAGAGCGGGGT